>NZ_JAUBTU010000004.1:0-131668 GCF_036705085.1 Microcoleus sp. B6-A1 | reverse complement strand
AAATCTAAAATCTAAAATCTAAAATCTAAAATCTAAAATCTAAAATCTAAAATCTAAAATCTAAAATCTAAAATCGACTGACCTTACCTGCATAGAGATACAATCCCCCAATTTAAGGAGATTATTTTGCTCAACCCTATTCGAGACCGTCTTAAATATTTCACCAGGAGCAGGATTGCTCCAGAGCATTTAAAGCAAATACGAGTTGACTTGTTGGAAGAATCAACCCTAGATATTAACTATCTTGTCTTAATTCTCGGCTCCTGTATAATCGCCACCTTTGGACTGCTTTCCAACAGTGCGGCCGTCATCATCGGTGCTATGATCATCGCCCCTCTGATGTTGCCAATCCGAGGGTTAGCGTTTGGAGCCGTAGAAGGTAACGTTCTCCTCTTCCGCAAAGGTTTAATTGCATTATCAGTAGGGACGCTGCTAGCAATTTTTCTAGCTTGTTTTTTGGGCGCTTTGGTACAACTTCCCGACTTTGGAAGCGAAGTTCTAGCTCGTTCTAAACCTACATTACTAGACTTAGGAATTGCGATCGCCGCTGGGGGAATCAGCGGCTATGCGAAAGTTCAGCCCAAAGTTTCTGCTACTCTGGCGGGAACTGCGATCGCCGTGGCTCTCATGCCGCCAATTTGTGTTATAGGTTTAGGCTTATCTCAAGCTAATTGGTCGCTCAGTTTGGGAGCAAGCCTCCTGTATCTTACTAATTTGCTGGGAATAACTCTCTCCTGTATGCTAACCTCTTTAATGGCTGGCTACACCCCCCTACATCGCGCCGGTAAAGCCCTATTTTGGGCGCTAGCATTGACGGCTATACTTGTAATTCCTTTGGGGGTGAGTTTTGCAGAATTGATCGAGCAAGCGCAACTCGAAGCCAGTCTGAAGCGGGCTTTGCTTAACAGAACTATCACTTTTCAACGGGTGGAACTGATTGCAACTGATACTAACTGGTTGGCGAAACCGCCGGAAGTTCGTCTGAGTGTTCGCAGCAGCGAAGCTTTGACACCCAAACAGGTGCAGCTTTTAGAAGAATTTGTCGAAAAAGAAATGGGTCAACCCTTTACCCTAATTTTTCAAGTCAGTCAAGTTGAAGAAGTGCGGCGATCGACGCTGAATAAGCCCCGCTCAAAACCGAAGCCTTAACTATTTTATTCCTAATTATATGACCCCAGAAACTCTAATTAACCAAGTGACGATCGAGGGGAATCTGAAGCAATTTCTCTTAGTGCTAGCGGTTTCCTTAACTGTGGCGACGCTGCCGCAAATCTTTGGGTGGCTGAGCAAAATTCCCTACACGCTGCTGTTAGTAATTGTCGGGTTGGGTTTGGCTTTTATAGATGTGCGGCTGGTGACGCTTTCACCGAAACTAATTCTGTTGATTTTTTTGCCGCCTCTGTTGTTTGAAGCTGCTTGGAATCTGGAATGGTCTAAACTCAAGCGGGATTTGCTGCCGATCGCTCTTTATGCGGTTTTGGGTGTTGTTATTTCTGTTGCTGGCGTGGCTTTTGCTCTCAACCAAATAGCTGGAGTTTCTTTAGCGATCGCTCTGTTGGTAGGAGCTAGTATATCTGCTACTGATCCTGTTTCTGTAATTGCATTGTTCCGGGAACTGGGAGTGGAAAAACGCCTAGCTTTGCTGGTGGAGGGAGAGAGTTTATTTAATGATGGCATTGCTATTGTTGCCTTTAGTTTTTTGGTGGGATTCTCTCTAGGGACTGATGACGTTGGCATCCCAATTCTGATTGCGCGTTTCTTAGCTTTTGTGGGAATTGGGGTTGTTGTCGGCAGTTTAATCGGTTTTGGAGTTTCTTATCTGACTCAACCATTTGATTTACCTTTGGTGGAGCAATCGTTAACCTTAGTTTCCGCCTACGGCACTTATATAATTGTGGAGGAATTGGGTGGTTCAGGGGTGATTGGAGTGGTGACGATGGGCTTGATATTTGGCAATTTTGGCTCTCAGATTGGTATGCAACCCAGTACCAGACTTGCGGTAACACAATTTTGGAATTTTTTGGCGTTTTTTGTAAATTCGATCATGTTCCTGCTGATTGGCGATCAGATAAGGTTTGCTGATTTGGGAGCGAATTTAGGAGTGATTGGCATAACTGTAGTGGCGATGTTTGTGACGCGAGCGATCGCTATTTTTGGTCTAGGATGGTTGAGCAATTGGTTAGGAAAATCTAAAATTTCATTGCCAGATCAAACTGTGATTTGGTGGGGAGGATTACGGGGTTCTGTCTCGATTGCTTTAGCTTTGAGCGTACCCCATGTTCTGCCCGATCGACCAAAAATTATTGCGCTCGTGTTTGGTGTAGTTTTATTTACGCTGCTAGTACAAGGTTTAACCACCAAGGCGCTGCTGGAAAAACTGGGGTTGTTGAGCAACCAGGAGTTGCGCCAGGAGTATCTGCAGGCGATCGCCCAACGTGTTGCTCTCAATCGGGTTCTCAAGCATCTATCTGAAGTATCGAGCGATCGTAAAATCGAGCCTGAGTTTTCTAATCATCTCGTGAGTCAGCTTCAAGAAAAATTAAACTTGCTGCAAGCAGAAATCAATCAAATGTACGATCGATCTCCTGAACTGCGGCAAATGACTATCGACAAACTCGAAGGGGATTTGGAGGCAATAGAGGCTGATACTTATGCTGAATTTGTGCGAGCTGGTCAATTGAATGAGCTGCCTGTTTCTGTGTTGCAGCAATGTTTTAAAGAGCGGAATGAGACAATTGTTTCTTAAAGCGAATTCGTTGGCAGGATTAACAGAAATAAGTTCTACTACAACGAGTACGGGTGTTGGGCTTTCGACTGAAACCATTGTGGGCAATCAAAAACAGTCCGAATTGTTGAGGGTCTGACATGGTATAATTCCTGATATTGTAGGGTTCGTCAGCCTACGATAATTTGAATATGAGCTAGATCATAGAAAGATTTGGGATAATTTGGCAAACTGAGAGTAAGGTTAAATAGGAGGTCAATTTAATGACCAATACTGCTCTCAATTTTAAGACTGCACCCGGACATCAAGTTCTGGCCGCGGCGGGTAAGAAAATGCTGAGGCCGGGGGGGAAAATTGCTACGGAACAGTTATTTGAATGGGCGGATTTTCAACCGGACGAGACTGTTTTGGAGTTGGCGGCTAGTTTTGGATATAGTTCGATCGCCCTTGTTGAACGTTTTGGCGTAAAAGTAGTGGGAGTTGAGAAAAATCCCGAAAGTGTGGCCCGCGCTCGTGCTAATGTTGCAGCAGCCGGTTTGAGCGATCGAGTAGAAATTGTGGAAGGAGATATTTTTCACTTGGATCGGATTTCCCAACAGTTTGATTGGGTGTTGGCTGAAGCTATCCTGACAATGCAGTCGCCGTCAGGGAAAGCTAAAATTGTATCGGGAATTTGCGATCAGCTAAAACCAGGTGGCAAGTTTCTCTCTCACGAACTTTTAGCTAGAAACCGAGAATCAGAAATTCAAAAAGCTTTATCAGAAGTGACTCGGGCTAATTCAACGCCTTTGTCTGAGTCTGGCTGGATTGCTCTTTACCAAAACGCGGGTTTGCAAGTAGAAAAGTGTCAAACTGGGGCGATGGGCCTCCTAAATTTGTCGCGAATGCTGCAAGATGAAGGGTTTGTGGGTACTGTGCGGATTGTGTGGAATATATTAAGTCGATCGCAAATTCGCGATCGTATATTAGCAATGCGTCGAGTTTTCCAGCATTACCAACAGGATCTAGGCTACATCGTTATCTCTGCCAAAAAACAATCTTAACCGACTCAATCGATTTTCGATTTTCGATTGAAGAAAGTGAAGCCACTGATAAATTCGAGACTTGTGACCAAATTAATTAATTGTCAAAAACTATGACTACTACTCTTTTACCGCTACAATCTTCAGCAATCCAACTCCGAGACGCAATTGAATATCCCGCCGCCGGAGTGCTGAACAAAATTTTAGTCAAAGACAAGAATTGTCAGTACAGTTTATTTTGTCTGGCTGCAGGAACGGAAATTTCGGAACACTCTTCGGCACGAAATGCCACAGTTAATGTCATAGAAGGAAAGGGTATTTTGACTTTGGAAGGCAAGGATATTGTTTTGGAACCGGGAGTATTTGTCTTCATGCCCGGTCAAGCTCTTCACGCTTTGAAAGCCGAAGAAAATTTGGCATTTATTTTGACACTTTCCGAGCCTCATTAATCCCATAAATATTGCTGTAGGGGCGGGTTTTACCAACCATACTTGCCTAAAATCAATAATCTCATAAACCCGCCCCCCACCACCCGTGAATCGGGGCGGGTTTATGTAGATAGTGAGTTGCAGTCAAATATTGTTTGTGAAATCATGTCCCGTAGAATCATCAGTTGGGGCGGGGCGGGTTTACGAGATTGTTAGTTTGAGACGTAAATTGTTGGTAAAACCCGCCCCTACGAGCATTGGGATTTTAACATTTATTCTATTTCATCTCCAGAGGCGACATCCTCCAATTTTTCCCAATCTAATATAATAATTTTACCGCCTCGACTGTAGGAGACAAACGGCTTGAGTTTCTTAAACAACCGCACGCATTCTTCGTAGGTAATGCCAATACTGCGAGCAATTTGATAGTAGGGAAAACGTTTTTCTAAACATACACTATTATCCGCCATCTTCCTACCTTGCTCGACGCCAAAGTAATGAATAAATCGGGCCAGCCGCACGATCGCCCTTTCCGACACCAAACCGTGCACTGTCTCGTGCAGTTGCTGCAACCGCTGATTAAAAACCGCCAATATTCGCAAAGCAATCTCAGGATTTTCCCGAATAGCTGCTAGCAAAAATTCCCGTTCTGTGGTAAGAACTTGCACATCAGTTTCTGCCGTCACCGTTGCGGGGGCAATGCCGTTGCCTAGCAAAGCAGGTGCAGCAAAAATATCTCCCTGAAACAAAGTGCGGAGAATTGTTTCTTTGCCCGCCGTCGCTGTTTTTGCAACCCGCAGAGAACCGCTCAAAAGAGTGTATAATTTTTCGGGGATGCGATCGCCCTCATACATCACAACTTCTCCCTGTCGGTAACTCCGAATTACTGTGTGTTCTTGCAATCGCTCTAATTCAGTTTGGTTTAAGCTGGCAAATATTCCAATTTTAGCCAGTTGCTCGACATTTGCTTTCATAGATTTAACTCTACCCGATCCGAGTCCATTGAGAGTATAGTAACGGTGAATTCAGAATATATCGAGACAAGCAGAGCCATCTACGAAAAGGCAGAACCAGAATATCGGCGCTATTATTTTGATGAGATAGCTGGCGGATTTGTACTCGTCCACCAAGACCATAATCTTAATAATTCCGAAATTTTTGTGTCTGAAGTTTTGGCGAAAATGGGAAAGAGAGTTAGACTTTTGAGCGAACAAGCACCGTCGGGAACTAAAACTCCAGACGCTGACGTTGACGGTCAAATTTGCGAATTTAAGGAATTAACAAAAGAGTCGAGTAATTTAAAAAATAGAGTCCAAGAAGGGTTGGGAAAAGCCAAAAATCAAAGTGCAAATGCAGTCATTTTTCACGTAAATATAGAAATTTACGACATTCGAGAGATAGACGAAGGCATCAGGCAAGCCATATATTGGGATGTTAAGCATCTCATGCAAACTATCATTTTGGTTTTCAACAACCAATCTGTTCTAAAAATTACTAGAGAGGAATGGGAAAATGGGCAGCGTTTTTCAAGAATTTGAAGAAATCGTAAATAACGGTATAAAAAATAATATGCCGCGGGATGCAAGATTGATTATTGTTGGAGAGATCCTCTACGCAGTAACTCGGGACGAACTCACCAATAAAGAAGGTTGGCTGCTAGAAAATATGCTCGGAGGCAGAGAAGAATGGGAAAAGGGGCTAGAATATGCTATTTTTGGAGACCCAAAACACGGACACATAGCGCCACCCCTCACTATCTCCGATCGACCTCTGGTTATTGCCGGCAAAACTTTTCATTCTCGTTTGATGACGGGGACGGGAAAATATCGCAGCATCGCAGAAATGCAGCAAAGTGTCAACGCTAGCAGGTGCGAAATTGTGACTGTAGCTGTGCGGCGAGTGCAAACAAATGCTCCGGGGCATGAAGGATTGGCAGAGGCTCTCGATTGGACTAAAATCTGGATGCTGCCAAATACTGCCGGTTGTCAAACTGCGGATGAGGCGATTAGAGTAGCTCGTTTGGGGCGGGAAATGGCGAAACTTTTAGGGCAAGAAGACAATAATTTTGTCAAATTAGAAGTGATTCCCGATGCTAAATATTTGCTGCCAGATCCGATCGGCACTTTGGAAGCGGCAGAACAATTAGTTAAAGAAGGTTTTGCCGTTTTGCCCTACATCAATGCCGATCCCCTGCTGGCAAAACGCCTCGAAGAAGTCGGTTGTGCGACAGTCATGCCTTTAGGTTCCCCCATTGGTTCAGGACAAGGGATCAACAATGCGGCCAACATTCAAATAATTATTGACACGGTGAAGGTTCCTGTGGTTGTCGATGCGGGGATCGGAACCCCCAGCGAAGCGGCGCGAGCAATGGAAATGGGAGCCGATGCACTGTTGATTAATTCCGCGATCGCCAATGCCCAAAATTCCCCGGCAATGGCAAAAGCAATGTCCATGGCAGCAGAAGCGGGGCGGATGGCGTACTTAGCAGGCAGAATGCCGATCAAAGATTATGCGATCGCCTCTTCCCCCCAAACAGGCACCGTCACGTCAAAATAAATTCCTGAATTTTCCTGGGCGCTTTTTTGGTACAGTTGTAAACATCAAAAATATTAAGGATTGTGACTGATGCCTTACATCAAAGATGACGATGGACGCCTGAACAACTTTGCTAAAGAGCCGAAGGTGTATGAAGCCGTACCTCCTAACAAGAACCAGCAGCGGAACTACATCATCCTGGGTATTGCAGCAGCCATGTTAGTCGCCGGTTTGGTGTACGTGGCTGCCTCCGTCTGAAAACTGGCCTGAGACTCAAAGCTGCTTCAAATCGCAATTTTAAATAATCCTTCGAGAAACCATGTTTTCCTTTCCCAAGGAAACATGGTTTTTGTGTTTCAATAAAAGCAGGTAGTTGCGACAATCCTGAAGCGTGCCGAGCGAGCCCGAAAGCTAAATAAGACAAGCAGAAATTTGGTTTTTTCCTCTCTGCTTTCGGGTTCAGGGACTTGGGTTGCAAATACTAACACGGGTTCGTCACCCACATAAAATTGCCAATTGAACATCTACAATCCTTTAGTCATCACCGGTGCGATTGACAATCAAGCATCCAGGATACCCGCCACGTGATTCATTCCGAAAGCAGACTCAGGGCCCAGAAATAAAAAACCTGTATCCGATAAAGGAGCCCCCGAATTTATCCGTGCGGTCAAGGCTTCAATCTAAAATCTAAAATCTAAAATCTAAAATCGATTGACTGCCTTCGGGGCGCAAGTTGTGAGTTATGAGCGATCGAGATTTCAACTCTCAACTCTAAAATCTACAATCCAAAATCTAAAACCTAAAACCTAAAATCTAAAATCTAAAATCGGCTGCTCCTGATGTCTATTCCTTCCCAAAAAGTTTCTAGCTCGAACAAGCTGATCTACCAACGCTTGAAACAGGCGATCGACCTCAATTTACGCCGTCAAATTTTTATCGCCGCCTGCGACGACTTGTGCTTGCGGGACTGTCTGGCAGCCCGCTTGCACACAGAATTAATCGCAGAGAGCGCAGGCTCCGATCCTCGGATCGACTACCCCCGATTTGTCAGTTTGGAACTCGACTTGAGCGATCCAAATCCTTGGGGTTCGATCGCCGCGTGGCTGACCCAACACCCACCGCCGCAAAACAGAGGCAGCTACAGCCCTTTGCCGGGATTTCAAATTATCGGGGCCGAACACCTGACCAGGCAGTCAGCAGCCGTGCAGTGGTCGTTCCTGAGCTATTTGAGAGACATCGAAGTAAACCTGCAATTGTGCGAGTCTACTCTGTTGCTGTGGGTGTCGCGGCCCTGGCTAAGTTCGATCGAACAATCGGCCCCGGAATTTTGGCACTGGCGAACCGGAGTATTTGAGTTTGAAGGCGAACCAACTCCAGCTAAGGAAGACTTCGGGCACTTTGAGGACTTCGGGAACTCAGGAGACTTGCGAAACTTGCGGGACAGCGGAGACTTTGGCAACCAACTTTTAATATCTTCTTTGTCTGGACAATCCCCAATTCCCGACGAACAATCCCCAATTCCAGATGAACAATTCCCAATTGCCTATCCCCCGTCCCCAGCGCCAGATTCTAAATCCGTCCAACTGGCAGATGAGGAACCATCCCCAATTTCCCATCCCCCGTCCCCAGCGCCAGATTCTAAATCCGTCCAACTGGCAGATTTGGTGCTAGCAGCGGCTTCTGAGGATTTGGCAGCCGAAAATAATGCCGCATCAGAGGAGAATTTTCTGCCGCTGCAAACCCTGCAATACATCGAACTGCTGCAAGAACATCAGTGTTGTTCCGAAGCATTGGCTTTGGCTTATCACGGTTTGGGAAATTACTACCGCGATCGCATTCTGGGCGGAGACGTTTCAGAGCAAAACCTGACAATCGCCATTCGCGCGATCGAACAAGTGATTGCCTATCTCGAAGTTGACAGCAACTCGCAGCAAAATCAACCACTAACTGAGGAATGCGCGCGGCTGATTGCCCAATTGACAGAAAATTTAACTCAGTACGCCCAGGAGTCCAACACTCTACCGCCAATTTCCGATCTCCTCAACGATCTCGGCACTCTCTACTGGATGCTGTCGCGCGATCGCACGCAGCATAACGCCTCAGATCCAGTATCCTGTCTTGAACGCAGCATCGCCCTCTACCTTGAAGGTTTGAACCGAACAGATGCCGAAACCGTACCCCAAACCCGCGTTAGATTAAACAAAAACTTGGGAATCGCCTCGGCCGATTTAGCCCGCTATCGAGACAAGACAGAGAACTTGCAGCACGCAGTTGCAGCTTACCAACAAGCGCTGCTGGATCTCGATCCCGCCGTGGAGCCTCAGCAGTACGCTGCTGCTCAGAATAATTTGGCGACAGCATACTGGAATTTAGCCCAAGATGGTGAGCCGATCGTATATCTCAAAAGTGCGATCGCAGCTTACACCCAAGCCCTCTCCTGTTACAGTCCCGAACGAGAACCCCTCAACTATGCCGGAGTGCAAAACAACCTCGGTACCGCCTGCTGGAACCTCGCCCAGCACCAACCCTCAGAACCCCTGCTAGTCAGGGCGATTTCCGCCTACCGCGAAGCATTGAAATACCGCACCAGAGAATTAGTACCCGCAGCAGCAGCAGCCACCTACAACAATCTCGGTACCGCTTATTGGCATTTGGCGAACCAGTTTCAGCAGAAACAGGCGCGGACGGAATCATTGCAGCAGGCGATTACCGCCTACGAAGCCGCCCTGGATATTGCCGGAGAGATCGATCGAACCAAACTCACTTTTGACGCCTTGGCCGCCCGTAACAATCTCGGACTAGCCCACTATCAACTAGCCACAGACCCAGATTTCGCCGCTAACAAAGTCGCACAGACAAGCCATCTAGAAGCAGCGCTGCAGCACCAGTTGCAAGTGTGCGCCGAATGGGGACAATATCTCAATGACAAAGGGTTAACATATGGGGATAAACTCAACCTGCAAGCCCCGGCAAACTCCCAAGCTGCTGATTCCCGGCAAACAGCATTGAGCTATATTGTCAAAACGATTAGAGCTTTCTATAGTGAATGTGGGCTGCCAGGCCAAAATTTAGCCTTATCCAAAGTTCCTGGAGATTTATTGCCTGAAATTTTGCGTAGGTTATAAAGAGAGCTATAACTATTAAAAGCTCAATTTTTTCGAGATTTGTATCCAGTTTTCTATTATTATGGCTGAATATTCTTGCCTAATTCTTCAAGCAAACTTGTGGTCATGGCCCCTGTAAAAATCCTTGTGGTTGATGACGACCCGGCAATCCGAAATTTAATTCATCGTTTTTTGAGCCAGCAAGGTTATCAAGTTGAGTCTGGCCAGGACGGTCAGACTGGTCTGGAATTATTTGAGCAACTCAATCCTGACTTAGTAGTTCTAGATGTAAATTTACCTGATACGACTGGCTACAAACTGTGTCAAGAAATGCAAAGACGCACGGGCGTGTTTGTGTTGATGCTGACTGCCCGAACCGATGAAGCTGACAAAATGAAAGGGTTTGCCGAAGGTGCTGACGACTACATTACTAAACCTTTTAGTCTTGTAGAGATTGGAGCTCGCGTTGCAGCAATTTTGAAGCGCAAACGCATTGTTACTCCCGCCGAACAACAAACTCTTACTTTTGGAGAGCTACTAATAGATCCGGTTCGCCGCGAGGTAATTCTCGGCAGTCAGATAGTTGCTTTGACTGCTTTAGAATTCGACCTGCTTTACTGTTTGGCCAGCAAACCCGGTCGCGTGTGGAGGCGATCGGAATTGCTGCATGAAGTTTGGGACTACGAGTATGTAGGAGCAGATCGCGTGGTGGATGTCCATATAGGTCAAATTCGCCGCAAAATTGAACTAGATCCCAATCAAATGCCGATGATTCAAACCGTCCGGGGGGTGGGTTACAAGTTTGAACCCACAACCTAGTAACATTCGGCATTAGGCAGCGGATATGAAGGCAGAAGGCTGTAGGCGCGGGTTCACCAATATCTCGGATTAACATACTCGATATTTTTGACATTCTCACCGGGCTAAAGCCACGGTGATTCTAAACATCACTGTTTAGGCTTCCTCTTTCGGCGACCCGACTTATTTGAAAGAGTCTCCTCATTCAAACAGAGGTCGATATCTCCAGAGGCGTTTGAGGTTCCCGTATGCCCTACGGTACGCAATCCTAGTTCTAATATGTTGCGAGCCGCATTCCAATCTCGGTCTAAAACAAATCCACAATGCGGACAAATATGTGTTCTTTGACTTAACGATTTCTTCGCCACTTTCCCGCAACTAGAACAGTTTTGGCTTGTATAGTGAGGCGGTACTGCAACAGTCGCCACCCCAAATACTTTGCCAAAATATTCAACCCAATTCCTAAAAGCTGTCCAGGCTGCATCTGATATAGACTTGGACAGCTTTTTATTTTTAACCATGTTACGCACCGACAAGTCTTCATAGGCTACCAAGTCGTTGGACTGGACTACGCACCTTGCTAATTTCACGGCAAAGTCTTTACGCCGCCTACTTACCTTGAGGTGTTTTCTACTTAAATGATTCCGAGCCTTAGCTCTATTTTTAGAGCCTTTCTGCGTTCTAGAAAGCCTGCGATTAAGCTTTTTAAGCGACCTCTGGGACTTTCTCAAATGACGTGGATTCTCTACGGTGTTTCCGTCAGAGTCTGTATAGAAGTGCGTTAACCCTACGTCTAAACCAATGGTTCGTCCCGTAGGTTCCCGCTTTTCATTTCGTTCGGCATCAATACAGAATTGCACGTAGTATCCATCGGCTCGACGAACTACGCGAACCCGCTTGACTTGACTTAGCTGATAAAAGTGTAGGTCACGAGTTCCCCATAATTTAAAACTTCCTGCTTTAAATCCGTCGGTGAAAGTTATATTTCGCCTGTCGTCAGAAAGCTTCCATCCGCAAGTCTTGTATTCAACAGAACCGTGCGTTTCATGCTTTTTGAAACGGGGAAAACCTTTCTTTCCGGGTTTTGCTTTTTTGCAGTTGTCGAAAAACCGTGCAATCGCTGACCAAGCTCTTTCGGCCGAAGCCTGCCTAGCCATTGAGTTAAGCTTGGCTGCCCAAGGAAATTCCCTGGCTAAGACTGCACAATAAGCGCTTAAGTCATAGCGACCTACACCTTTTGTGTCCATCCAGTACCTGATGCAGCTATTACGAATAAAGCGAGCAGTACGAATGGCTTCGTCTAGCCGTTCGTACTGCTCCCTCTTTCCTTCTAGCTTGGCTTCAAATACTAACATTTACGTCGCTATGATGGATATAAAAACTAATTCACAGTTTTGACGGAATTAAAGCCGTCCTGTAAGGACGGGGCTTTAAACCCATTTTTTCGGTAAACCCGCCCTCCCCACACAAGAATTCAGATCGATCGAGTATCTGATTGTTTGTTCTGCAAATACTCGCCCACTTCTCGTGCACGATCGAAACCCCTTCGCACGCAATCTCCCAAAGCCACGCCGCCAACGTAGTTGCTGCACAAATACACCCCCGGCAAAGATTTTAAGCCTTGATCGATTTGTTGCAGGCGATCGAAATGCCCCAAATTGTACTGAGGAATCGCCCGCTTCCACACATTCACCGCTAAAACTTTGGGCTGTGGCACATCTGGTTTCAGCAAAATCCGAGACAAATCTCGGTGCACCTCACGAACGATTTCTTCTGAGTCGAGATTGCCAATTTCCGAGTCTGTAGCCCCGCCGATGAAACTGGTGAGAGTGTGCCAGCCTGCAGGCGTGCGATCAGCAAATAAACTTGATGTCCAAATCGTCCCCAGAGTGCGAATTCCCTGCCCCCTCGGAATTAAATTTCCAAAACCTACTAATTTACCCTTGACATCTGAGTGCGGATATGCTAATACAACGCAGGCAACCGTAGGATAAGTAAAAGCTTGTAAAGCGCTGCTAACTTCTGGTTGCAGAGGCTGCAACAAATCGGCTGTAACATAAGCCGGCGTGGTCAAAACCACGGTACGCGCTTCAACTTCCTGCTGTCCGTCGGGCGTGGAGAATACAGCAATATAAGTTTCGCGTTGTGTACGATCGAGGCGAGTCAGATGCCAGTTGAGTTTCAGTCGATCGCCCAATTCAGCAGCGATCGCCTCTGGCAAAGCTTTCAACCCCTGTTTAAACGAACCCAACTCCCCCGGCCTAGTTTTAGGAACATTCGGGTCTGCAACAGTCTTTAGCCCCCCCTTGGTAAGGGGGGGTTGGGGGGGTCTTTTCCTAGCAGAAAGCAGCGCCCCCGCCACCAGCCCGCCACCGAGATCAGCCATCTTCGTTACCCGCCCAAAAGCCGCCGCCGCGCTAAGTTGTTGCGGATCGCCGGCATAAACCCCAGATACAAAAGGTTCCACCAACCGCTGCATCACTTCCGTGCCCAGATGACGGCGGAAAAATTGAGAAACAGTTTCTTCGTCACCCTGCTGCGAAAGTCGATCGCCCATTGCCGGCGCGACAAACCCCAAAGCCCCGAACAACGCCCGCAGTTTTCCCGGAAAACTCAGTAACTGAGACTGAATCATCGCCGGTGGAGTCATCGGCACCGGTTGCAGTTTTTTTTGCCAATACACAAAACGAGGCAATTTGCGATCGGCAAAAATCAACTCCTGCTTCAATCCCACATCCACAGCCAACTTCATCAATTCCGGCGTCGGCGAAAAACTGTTCGGGCCCTCCTCCCAGAGAAACCCCCCCGCTGTCACAGTGGTGATGTTCCCGCCCACACGTCCCTGACTCTCAGCGACTAAAATCTTTAGCGAGGATGGATTCGTTGCTTCCTTGTGAAGTGCGTGCGCCAAACTCAAACCGCTAATACCCGCACCCACAATCAAGGTATCTAATAGTTCCATATTACATAGAAAAATATCGCAATCTTTATGTTACATGGCTTTGCACGGCTTGCGTTCTTTGCTTCGCGTACTGCCAAACCGCTTTCAGATTACCAAATTGGGAATTGGGAATCGGGAATTGGGAAGCTGTCGGGCATTTCTTAAGCATTTTTCTCGCAGGTTGTGGATTAACCTCTGCCCACCTCCCCGTCTCCCCGTCTCCCCGTCTCTCGATCTCGCTTTTGTATCCGCTGGGTCTGGTGTAAAAAAAGACCATCTGCTGTTATTAAGCTATATTCCCAAAAATACTATTTGTTTAAAATTTTTGTATTATAGGGAACAGCGCCGAAAATTGCACCGGGAAACGCAGCAGTACAGTGTCCAAAAAGATTTGAGTGGGTTAAACTAACTTTAGGAAAATTTGAGAGCTTAAGCAAGTCAGCACCCCGCTCGGAAGAGATGGGGCTTTATGCCCTAATCAAAAGACATAGTTGACCAGCTATCGTCTTAACTGATTAGGTTATCAAAAATATGGGTGTAGCTCAAGCTGCTATGCGATCGCAGGTGAAATATTTGAAACGGTAATTGTTCCGTTGAAAGTAGAGCATAAAAGTACCAAGTGACCGAGTATCCGCCTGTAGCAATAATCTATATTCAAGGCAGTTAAAACGGCCTGATGAGTGCTACCTCGATCAATCTACTCACATCTTGCACCATTCTCGCTTAACAGGCATCTTGCCTGTTCCACAAATAGCTAATTTCTTGTGGGTTGGGCATCCTGCCCGCCCATAAAAGCTTATTGAAAATAGTGCAAGGTATGAGTCTAAAGACACGAGGTTTCCGTAATACTAAGCTTTTCTCATGAAAAAATACCCATGCAGGAAGTTATCAACTCGTTTCAGTCTTTTTTCTCTAACTCTGTTGATGCTTTCCTAGAGTGCGATCGACAGCAAAATTATTTATCGATCAATCCTATTGCTGCTGGTTGGATGGGATTGGAGCCTGCTGAAATACTCAACAAAACTAATCAGGAATTATTGAAATTATATCCTAATAATCCGGCTGTCAAAAATATAATCTCGCAGATTGATTGTTGCCTGCAACAAGTATTTATTACCGGGGAAACAAGGCTGGCAATTCATGAGGTGACGACGGCAGACGGCGGGATTAAAATTTACGAAACTGCTTACACCCCAGCGGTGGATGCCTCTAGCAAGCAGATGCGGGTTTTGGGCGTCGGTAGAGATATCACCAGGCATTACCGCTGGCAGCAGCAGAAAACTCAACAGTTGCGCCGATCGAACCATTTACTGTGGTTGAATGCAGCTAACAGTCCGCTGGCAATGGTAGGCTGGGATGAAGATTTTCGGATCATTCAGTGGTCGAAACGCGCCGAGGAAATCTTTGGCTGGACATCCGATGATATGATGGGCAAGCAGTTCGGTGATTTGGCTTTGGTTTGCGAGGAAGATAGAGAGGCTGTAAGCGCGATCGAGCTTGAGCTAGCCACCGGCAACGGTAATACTTCAATTAACCGCAACTATACTAAAAGCGGACAGGTGATTTGGTGTCGCTGGTTCAACTCGATTATTCGCAGTGGCGACACTTTTACCGTGCTTTCTTTGGTGGAAGATATCACCGATCGCAAACGGCTGGAAGCAGAAAAAGCCCAAGCTTCTCGCCTCACAGCAATGGTAGCCGATGTGGGTATTGCTCTCACCAAACACCCTCAAGATATCCTGCTTCCCTGCTGCGAGGCAATGGTGCGAAATCTCGATGTCGCTTCGGCTGAAATTTGGACTTTCAACTCTCAACATAATGTTTGCCAATTGCAAGCAGCATCGGGAATCTACAGCCGCACAGACGATCGGGCTAGCTTTATTGAAAGTAAGGTTAACTCGATCGCCAAACAGCAAAAACCGGAATTTGACTGCGGATTTGAACTGAATAATTTTGGACTCCCAGAGGAAGAATCCCCGAAAGCAACAGAGGCGCAAAGTTCCGAATTAGCAATTATCAACACCAGTCAAAAGCCGACAAATTGCCAAATTCCCAAGCAAATTCTCACCTTCGCCGGCTACCCTTTGATAGTCGAAGAACGGCTGGTGGGAGTCATGGTAATTATCAGCAGCCAGCCGCTGACAGCACCTTTTCAGGAAACTTTAGCATCGGTTGCTGATGTCATCGCTTTAGGCATCGAACGCAAGCGTGCCGAAGCTGAATTAAAATCAGCTAGAGGGTTCCTCAATTCCGTAGTAGAAAATCTGCCGGTGGGGGTTTTTGCTAAAGATGCTTCTTCGCTGAAATTTGTGCTGTGGAATAAAGCGGGAGAAACGATCGCAGGTGTTACCTCTCAAGAGGCGATCGGCAAAAATGACTACGATATTTACCCCAAAGAACAAGCTGATGTTTTTACTGCTCAAGACAGGGAAATATTGACCGGTGAGCACAACCAATCTACTGTTAAAGACATAGCCGAAGAGCCGATCCAAACTCGCCACAAAGGTATGAGAATACTGCACACCCGCAAAGTGCCAATTCTCGACGCTGCAGGGCGTCCTCAGTACGTTTTGGGGATTACTGAAGATATTACCGAACGCAGGCAGGTAGACGAAAGCGTGCGCCTCTACGACCAAATTGTCGAGAATATGCAAATTGGTTTGTACGTCTACCATTTAGAAAATATAGACGATGACAGCACTCTCAGGGCGATCGCCTCCAATCCCGCTGCTACCAAGTTTACCGGATTAGAAATGGCGGATGTTTTGGGAATGACAATCGACGAGATTTTTCCCCATCTGCGATCGAAAAACATTCCCCAAGCATTTGCTTCGGTAATTCGCACCCAGAAAGCCGTAGAACTTGAAGATATTGAGTGCGATGAAGGTGGCCGCATAACTCGCGCTTTTTCTATTAAAGCTTTTCCATTACCCAACAACTGCGTCGGTGTTGCTTTTGAAAACATTACTACCCGCAAGTGCCTAGAACTAGAACTGCAGGCGTCTTTGGAAAAAACCGAACGTTCCGAACAACTCCTGCGTACAGTAATAGACAAAACTAGCGACTGGATTTTGGCAAAAGACAAAAATTTTCGCTGTATTTTGGCAAACAAGAGTTTCGCTCAAGCAATTGGTAAAACCGTCGAAGAAATTATTGGCAAATCTGATTTAGAATTAGGATTTTCAGAAGAACTCGTGTTTGGGAATTGGGCCAAAAATATCCGAGGATTCCGCACAGACGACTCTGCTGTAATGGCCGGCGAAATCATCCACAATCCCTGCGATCCGGCAACTCTTGCTGACGGTTCAGTACATATTTTTGATACCCAAAAACTTCCCCTGCGCGACGCTGAGGGTAATGTATTTGCAGTGCTAGCTTTCGCTCACGATATTACAGAACGACATGAATCGGAAGCAGCTTTGCGTAGAAGTGAATCAAGATTTAGGTCTTTGGTAGCTAATATTCCCGGAGTGGTTTATCGCTGGAAGTGCGATTTTTCGACTAATTTTATTAGCGATGCCGTTTACTTATTAACGGGCTACCATGCGGCAGATTTTATTTGGGTTTTGGACAGGGGAAACCGGACTTTTGCTAGCATTATTTACGCGGAAGATTTGGCAAAAGTAGAAGCAACTATGCGGCAAAGCATAGAAAAAAAAGAGTCTTATAACTTGGAATATCGCTTGCTAGCAGCAGACGGCACGGTTAAATGGGTGTGGGATAAAGGTTCTCCTATGTTCGACGCAGATGGAAACGTTTGCTATTTGGACGGGGTGATTTTTGATATTAGCGATCGGTACTACGCCGAGGAAGCATTGCGCCAAAAAACTTTAGAGTTAGAAGCTGTTTTTCGCGCTTTACCTGATTTGTATTTTCGACTAGATGCTGACGGTATAATCGTGGATTATTTGTCAGGAACTTCCTCGAGTTTATACGTACCTCCCGAACATTTTATGGGTCAACGAATGACAGACATATTGCCACACAATGTCGCCTGCCAATTTGCCCAAGCAATCTTTGAAGTTTCCGAAACAAGAAATTCCATCGATATAGAATATTCGCTTTCCATGTCGGAAGGAGAAACAACTTATGAAGCCCGACTGTTGCCGTTTAATTCCGATCAGATTATTATTCTAGCTCGCAATATTACCAAGCGCAAACAAGCCGAAGCTCAATTAAAACATAAAAATCGCCAGTTAGAGCAAACATTGAAACAATTAGGTAGGACTCAAGCTCAACTAATTCAAGCGGAAAAAATGTCTGGTTTGGGACAGCTAGTGGCGGGAATTGCTCACGAAATCAATAATCCTGTCAGTTTTATTTATGGTAATATCACTTACGCTAGTGAGTATGCGAAAAACTTGCTGGAACTGTGCAGTTTGTACCAGGCACACTACCCGGAACCTGTTGCGGTTATCCAAGATTTGGCAGAAGAAATAGAACTGGAATTCATGAAAGAGGATTTCCCGCACCTCCTGACTTCAATTCAAACTGGAGCCGATCGCATTCGCCAAATAGTTCTGTCTTTGCGTAACTTTTCCCGCCTGGAAGAATCAGATCTTAAGCGTGTTAATATTCACGAAGGAATAGACAGTGCTCTGTTGATTTTGCAACACAAGATTAAAGAAAATGGCAGAACTCGTCATATTCAAATAGTTAAAGAATATGGGAAATTGCCGCAGATACAGTGCTACGTGGGACAGTTAAATCAAGTGTTTATGAATATTTTAAATAATGCGATTGATGCTTTAGCGAATGTCAGGCATAGGAAGTTGGAATTGGCGAGTTATTCGGAAGAGGAACGGCAAGATTTTGATAGTTTACCTTTAAGTTGTGAGACATTGCCTTGGATTCGGATTCGCACGGAGGTGTTGGAGAATAATCGGGTGGCGATCGTAATTTCAGATAACGGGTGTGGCATGGCAGAGTCTGTTAAGTGTCGGGTATTTGACCCGTTTTTTACTACTAAACCAGTAGGCAAAGGTACAGGTTTGGGACTGTCTATCTCCTATCAGATTGTGGTGGAAAGACACGGAGGGACGCTGCAGTGCATTTCCGCGCCGGGTGAGGGAACTGAATTTGCGATCGAGATTCCAATTCGGCAGAGGTAATGGGTAATGGGTAGTTGTACGATAAAAATGATAACCTAATTAAAGATACTAAAAGTCAGGAATATTAGCATGGTATACAAAAGCATACATACTTCTAGTGCAGTTGCAAAACAAATTAAAGAAGAAGAAGATGATGATGATTCCTATGTTGACTATTTTTATGATGATCCGGGGGCTCCGCCGGGAACTCTCGACTTAGAACCAGATGCGCCGCCCCCGGAGATTGTATTAATTGACTATTGCGACACAGCAGCTACTCGCGCCAACTTGGCAAACCCTCAAGAAGCTTCGGCCTATTTAGATACAGCATCTGTTTCTTGGGTTGATATGTTGGGATTAGGAAACAAAGAAACTTGGCGCCACCTGGGCCAAGTATTTAATTTGCATCTTATGGCTCAAGAAGATGTGGTTAATGTACCACAGCGCCCTAAAGTGGTAGATTACGAAGATCACATTTTAATCATTGCCTGGATGGTGATACTTAAGCCGAATTCAGATAAGTTTCATAAAGAACAAGTTAGTTTAATTTTGGGTAAACATTACCTCTTAACAGTTCAGGAAGAACCGGACTATGATTGCTTTGGCCCCGTGCGCGATCGCATTCGTAAAGGACAAGGAAATATTCGGAAACACGGAGCCGATTATCTGGCTTATACTCTGTTAGATTCGATTATAGATGGATTCTTCCCAGTATTAGAAGTCTACGGAGAGCGCATAGAAGAACTAGAGGATGAAGTGGTGGAGAACCCCACCCGCAGAACCCTGGAAAAAATTTATAAAATCCGGCGAGAACTGCTGACGCTGCGCCGCGCAATTTGGCCGCAGCGGGATGCAATTAATGTTTTGATTCGAGATAGCAGTGATTTGATTAGTCCAGAGGTGCGAATTTACCTGCGCGACTGTTACGATCACACGGTGCAGGTGATGGATATGGTGGAAACCTATCGAGAGTTGTCTTCGGGTTTAATGGATGTTTATCTGTCATCTGTGGGAAATAAAATGAATGAAATTATGAAATTGCTGACAGTAATTTCTAGTATCTTTATTCCTCTAACTTTTGTGGCGGGAGTATACGGGATGAATTTCAATACAGAGAAATCGCCCTTGAATATGCCGGAACTGAATTGGTATTTTGGCTATCCGCTTTGTTGGGCACTTATGCTAGCGATCGCCTCGGCTTTAGTTTACTTCTTCTGGCGACGCGGCTGGTTTGATAATTTTTCTACTGTGGTGAAAGATGACTCAGTAAAGTAACCGGATTTAAGAGTTGAGGTTTGAGATTTTGGATTGAGGATTGAATAATTCAAAATCCTGTTAGGTAAAAAGGTTTCCTGTCTCTAGTTGAAGCCGTTTCATAAATCCTTGCATCATAATTCCCAAATTTTCAGCCTCCTGATTCATCCGTGAGTGAATTTAAGGGGATTTGCATGGCAATTTAATTGTTGGGCGGGCTTTCGTGGCCACCGCACAAGAGTTTGAATGGGAGCATCTCAATGAAAGCAGCCTAGCCCAAAATTGGAGTTAGGAGCCAGGAGTCAAGAGTCAGGAGGAAAGAGTCAGAAGGAAGGACGAAGAAGAAGTGTTTTTACAAATATGAGATGCTCCCAGTTTGAATAAACACAAATTTTCAAATTAAGTGGGCGACAACTTAAAATCGTAAATCTAAAATTCCAAATTGATTGACGAACGATCGCGTACAATAAATCTGGGGAAAAAGTAGGCGCAGGCGGTTGCGGATTAGCGAAAGCTTGTCTGAGGAAAGTCCGGGCTCCCGAAAAACCAAACTTGCTGGGTAACGCCCAGTGCGAGCGATCGTGAGGATAGTGCCACAGAAAGATACCGCCCCCCGATTTGAGATTGGAGATTGGAGATTTGAGATTGAATCAAAAATCAAGCATCGAAAATCGCAAAGTGTTAGGGGGTAAGGGTGCAAAGGTGCGGTAAGAGCGCACCAGCAGCATCGAGAGGTGCTGGCTCGGTAAACCCCAGTTGGGAGCAAGGTCGGAGGGACTATGGTTGGTTTTTTACCAGTTCCGTTTTTTGGTACCGCTTGAGGCGTCTGGTAACAGGCGTCCCAGATAGATAACTGCCCTCGAAAACTGCTTGCAGTTGAGAGAACAGAACCCGGCTTATGTCCGACTTTTTCCCCCCCAAAAATCCCAGACTTGGGGAGGGGGAGAGTGGGAGAGTGGGAGAATTTTTAGATATTTTTAGAATAAGGTGAGATACACCAGATACATCCCCAATGCCCAATGCCCAATGCCCAATGCCCAATGCCCTATGAATCTAATTTATCCGGGTCGCCAAAAGCAACTTGAAACAGTAATTCAAAAATTGGGACTGACGAAGAATGCTTCGATAAAATGGCATCTCCTCGATTTAGCTTTGACTCATGCGAGCGCGTCAGCTAAGGCGAATTACGAGCAACTAGAGTTTGTCGGGGACGCAGTTGTGCGGCTGGCTGCGTCGGAATTGTTGTTTGAGACTTATCCTGACTGTACAGTGGGAGAATTTGCTGCTATTCGATCGATCTTGGTGAGCGATCGCATTCTTGCTAAAATCGCTGAAAGTTACGGGTTCGATCGCTATTTAATTGTTTCCAGCAGCGCCGCCTCGGACAAAACAGGCGCTGAACCCCGACTGGCCGATGCTTTGGAAGCGGTACTGGCTGCGCTTTATTTGAGTACCCAGAGCTTAGAATTAATTCGCCCTTGGCTAGATTTTCACTTTCAACGCTTAGCGACAGAAATCCGCAGCGATCCGGCCCGCCAAAACTACAAAGCTGCTCTCCAAGAGTTGACTCAAGGCAAATACAAAACTTTGCCCAAATATAGCGTGCAAGAAACCGGGACAGTGCAGGGCGGGGAGGATCGTTTTACCGCAGCAGTTCTCATTCAGGGAAAGTTGGTAGCAGAGGGAAAAGGTCGATCGATCAAAGCGGCCGAACAAGCAGCGGCTCAGGTAGCTTTCAATAAATTAGTTGGTAGTCAGTAGTCAGTTGACGGTTGACTGTCAAGAGTCAACAGTCAACAGTGATTTTTTTGAGTTAAAACATAGATAATAATAACAAAATATGCTATAATTAATGTGCGATTTTTGAAATTATAATTAATGAAAATCGGAATAGCTGTATTGGGTGCAGGCCGCTGGGGAGTTAACCTCATTCGCAACTTTCTAGAACATCCCAACAGCGAAGTTTTAGCGGTGGTAGACCCGAATCGAGAGTCATTGGCGGCCGTTGAAAAACAGTTTAATCTTGATGCCTCGGTGATTCTAGCTACCGATTGGTCTCAAGTGCAAGCCTTGCCGGGACTGCAAGCTGTGGCGATCGCCACTCCAGCTTCCACACACTACACCCTCGCAGCAGCAGCGCTGAAACAAGGCTACCACGTCTTAGCAGAAAAACCCCTCGCCCTCAACCTCACTGAAGCCATAGAACTCTGTCAATTAGCCGAAAAACAGCAGCGGCAACTCTTCGTTGACCACACTTATCTGTTTCATCCAGCAGTCGATCGAGGCCAAAGAATTATTCAACAGCATCAACTGGGAAAATTGCGCTACGGTTACGCCCAGCGCACGCATTTTGAACCGGTGCGCCATGACGTTGATGCCCTTTGGGACTTGGCAGTTCACGATATCGCTATTTTCAATACTTGGTTGGAACAAACGCCAATTGAAGTAAGGGCGATCGGCACTGTTTTTCCAAAGGAAGAAGGAAGTTGGGCAACGGATTCTGTAACGGATGTAACGGATGTAACGGATGTAATGGATGTCAGGAACAAGGAACAAGGAACAAGGAACAAGGAACAAGGAATAAATAAAGAAGCAGCAGAAATTGAAAATCAATTTTCTCATTCACTGCTGACTACTAATCCTGCAGAAAAACTAGCAGATTTGGTTTGGGTAACGCTTACCTATCCCGACGGATTTCAAGCATTTATTCACCTGTGCTGGCTAAATCCCGACAAACAACGGCGCTTAACAGTTGTTGGCAGTTTGGGAACCTTGATTTTTGATGAAATGTCGCCAGAAACTCCCCTGATTTTGCAGCGCGGCAATCACAATTGCGGGGGGGAAGAGAATAACTCTTTTGAAAGTGCGTTAGCGAAGCCCGCCCCTACGGGGGCTACGCCAACGAAGAGGATCGCGCCGCAGCGAACAAGCATCAGACACCGCGAAGTGTTGAGTTTAGAACCAGTAGAACCGCTGAGGAGAGTGTGCGATCGCTTCCTCAACTGCGTGCAAACAAATACCCCCTGTCTTACCTCTTCCGGCTCCGCCTCCGTCGAATTAATCCGCATTCTCAGCACTTTGAGCAAATCCCTCGAACTCGGCGGACAGCCCCTAATACCATTTTAGATTTTAGATTTTAGATTTTAGATTTTAGATTGGGAAAATCACTCCTCAACTTTTGAAATGTCCCTTTTCCGTTACTAAGTCCGGGCTGTGAAAATAAAAACTTGACTGCTGATTAACAGGCAAAGAAATCATCACCGTAGTACCTTGATTCACGCCCGCGCTGTGCAGGGTAATGCTTCCGATCATAGATTCCATTATCCTTCGCGAGATAGCCAAGCCCAAACCGTTACCGCCAAACTTGCGAGTTGTAGAACCATCAGCCATCACAAAAGGTTGAAACAATTTCTGCTGGTGCTCGGGATCGATACCAATTCCCGTATCTTTAATTTTCACCACCACCCAATCGCTTTGACCGCTGATGCCAGTCGTAGTTTCCCCACTGCCGTTAAAACTACCAGAATTAGTCCTCGATTCTAGTCGCACAGATATATTAATGCTCCCCGACTCTGTAAACTTAACGGCATTGCTCAAAACATTTAAAAACACCTGTTTTAGCTTCTCCGGATCGGCATGAACAATAATCGGATCATGAGGCTCTGGCAAACTTAACTTCAAGCCTTTTTCCTCGATTGGAGCCGCTTGCAAATCAATCGCGTCTTCAAGTACCTGGGTAATGTCAACTACTTCTAACATCATGGAGAAGGTGCCGGATTCTATTTTAGCAATGTCCAAAATATCATTAATAATATTGAGCAATTGCATTGACGAGTCGTGGGCCCGCTGTAAAAATTCCATTTCTTCATCTCGGTCATCGCAGTAGCCGTCCCGCACAATTTGAATAAAACCAATAATCCCGTTGAGGGGCGTTCTCAACTCGTGAGAAATATTGCCCAAAAATTCATTTTTTAATTGATTGGCAACTTGCGCTTCCTTGGTTGCGACTTCCAATGCTTTTGCCCTGGATCTGAGACCCTGCACCATGCTGTTTAGTGCTTCTGATAGTTGATTGAATTCCCTAATTTGGAAATTTTGTGGCACTGTCTGCGACGCTTCTGTATCTACTTTCATCGCGTAGTCTCTCAGTTTTTCCACAGGACGCGCCAAGTCGCGAGACAGATATAAAGTCGCGATGATACTAGCAGCAACCAAACCTACAATTAAATTAAATAAAACTTGCTGAATTTCTTCCAAACCAGACAGAGCGTAATCTAAACGAGAGACAGCTAAAATAATCCACTTGCTGTTCTCCTGTGTAGTTGAAGGACTCGGGATAGCGGCGTATCCTGCTAGCAACTCTACACCATTTCTTTCAAAGGAAAATAGGTGGAGAAAAGCTTGTCCGCCGGCGATCGCCCTTCTGACAATACTTTTTAGTCGAGCGGCATCTGCCTCTTGGTCAATATTGCGGCCCACGCGATTGATATTCGGGTGCGCCAAAATCGTCCCATCTTGATCGATCGCCACCGTATAGCCGGCTAAAGAACCCTTGGGAGCGCTGGTTTGCACAGGCAATGCCGACTGCAAACTCAAAGCATAACTCAACTGCAGGGTATTGCCACGACGAATGTAAACAGGAGCGCTCAACACCAAACTCGCTTGGCTATCGGAGCCTTCTTTACCCGCATCGGGAAAATCCTCAGCCCCCAAAGCCACCTTCTGATCGTTTGCTGTCCCCTGTCGCTGCGGAGGTAAGGACAGACTGATGTAAACGCTCTTCTCGTCCAGCAGCGTTTGCTGCTGCTGTACGGGCGGCCAAAATTTTGCCGGCAACGACTGAATCGGCTGCTGCCCGCAAGTGCTTGCTATCACTTGATTTGTCTTTAAATTAGTCAATTGCAAGCAATCAACCTGCGCTGGCAACCGCTGCCCTAATTGGGCGATAAACTTTTGATAATCCTTCGGATCTACCGACTGCAACATCGAGCTTTCCGAAGCGCCGATCAGATTCGACTTCAGCGATTTCGCCCACTGTTCAATAGTTTCTGCTTTTCTGACTGCACTTTCTGTCAAGTTTTGACGAGCAGTTTCCAGAAGCGTCGAGCGTGCCTTGCGATAGGTAACATACTCCCCCACCAGTAGAACCGGTACGCTGAGCAACAAAATCCGCGACAGTAAAATACGGCGAAAGGAGGATTGACCTAACTTAACCATAGGAAATATCTAAATTAAGGTGCAACACCCAACAGCGACCATTAAAGTGAAATAAACCAGACCGAAAGCGCGAATCTGTCTAGGGGGCTCTGCTGACTGGACAACACAGCTTCAGAACAACATTTAAACACAATTATAGAAGCCACTGTAGTAATCTCGATTCTAAGTGTGTGGACTTAAAGATACTCAGCAATTTGTTTGGCAACTGCCTGTGATCTAGGTCACACTTCCCTCTTCAATTCTCGGCTCGACTTGCGCCCCATCGCCCCAAGGCACATTTTTCCGGCTGGAAAAAGCGTCGGGTGGACATACCGCAGTTGCTTGAAGCTAGAATCGCATAGATGCCTTCACCCCAAATTAACAGGCAAAAAGTTCGGTTTCCGGCTAGTGTACAGAGATAATTCTTGCTAGATCGGACTTTTTCTTTCCGAATGCCTTCGAGAGATGGGCCAGAGATGGGCGATGCGAGATTTGGCATCCTGTCAAAGATTTCTTTTGCCATCCGATTGATTCGGTGACAATAATTCACCGGTCAAACAAAAAGAATGAGACGATCGAGCTGCCGATCGACTCTGACAACCCTAATGTGGGGAACCTTGGCCCAAACAGTGCACCCACGCTCCGTAAATTCGCGGTCTCGGCAATAATCTCCATAGCTTAATCAATGAAAAAAAACTTTAGCAATTATACGTATTATTACACAAACAACCGTCCGAGATATCATCACGCATATTTGATATCTCCCCTTTTAGAAATGCTGGCGACACTTCAGCAGACCAGCAAGACAAAACTCCGAGTTTTGGATCTCGGCTGCGGCAATGGCAGCCTCAGTCACGTTATCGCAGAGCACGGCTGCGAAGTTGTCGGCGTTGACACTTCTGCGCCCGGAATTGCCATCTCCCGTCAAAGTTTCCCCGATTGTCAGTTTATCCAAGCAGATATTTACGACCTTCCAGATACCGATATTCTGAACTCATTTGATGTTGTCTTAGCTATTGAAGTAATCGAACACTTGCTTTATCCTAAAGAACTAGCAAAAACTGCAAAAAAATGCCTCAATCCGGGAGGAAGACTAATTATTTCCACACCCTATCACGGCTATTTAAAAAATCTGGCTTTAGCGGTTTCTGGCCAACTAGATAAACATTTTACCGTGCTTTGGGATAACGGTCACATTAAATTTTTCTCAGTAGATACGCTGACCAAGTTATTAACATCTGAAGGATACACGGACATAAAATTTAAATTTGCTGGTCGGTGTCCCTATCTTTGGAAATCAATGTTATGCTCTAGTAAGTTTTCAGGATAACCTGAAAACTTATGAGTTGTGAGTTGTCAATAAATTAAGTTTCTTGACTAGACCACCAGGCATCATAAAAAGTAAAAAATAAGTTTCACTAAAAAACAAGTAAAATGACTGTTGGCGTTTGGATATTAGGCGATCAACTGTGGGAGAACCAAGCTGCTCTCAACCGCACAGATGATAAACCCTCCCTACCGATAATTTTAATTGAATCTTGGCAGCACGTTCAACAGCGGCGCTACCACCAACAAAAATTAGTATTAATTTGGTCGGCCATGCGGCACTTCGCTAAAGAATTGCGCGGCAGTGGATGGCAAGTTACTTACACAAAATCGGAGGACTTTGAAGCACCTCTCAAAGCTTGGATACAAGCTCACAACATCACCGAAGTGCGGGTGATGGCTCCGAACGATCGACCTTTTTTACAGCTCGTTCAAAACTTGCAACTCCCCTGTCAAATAACCCTAATTCCCAACAATCAATTCCTCTGGACAGAAACAGAATTCAAAGATTGGGCTTCAAGCCGCAAACGTTTGTTAATGGAAGACTTCTATCGAGCCAGCCGCCAACGTTTTCAAGTTTTAATGGATAGCAGCAATAAACCTGTGGGAGGGAAGTGGAATTTTGACAAAGAAAATCGTCAGCCACCCAAAGGAAAACTGGATACCCCGAAACCTCTCTGGTTTGAACCAGACGCCATAACTCAAGAAGTTATCGCACAAGTTAAGTCTCTATCTTTCCCAACTTACGGAAACATTGAACCTTTTCGCTGGGCGGTTACACGAGAGCAAGCACTGCAAGTATTAGATAATTTCATCGAACAGTGTCTCCCCGCTTTTGGCCCTTATCAAGACGCGATGGTAACGGGGGAGGAAACAATGTGGCATTCCCTAATTTCTCCGTATCTCAATATTGGATTACTTCATCCTTTAGAAGTTATTCAAGCCGCCGAAACAGCCTACCTCGAAAAAAACTTAAATTTAAACGGCGTCGAAGGTTTTATCCGCCAAATTATGGGCTGGCGAGAATACATTCGCGGTGTGTATTTTTACGTGGATGCTGATTATTTTGAAAAGAATTGGTTCAACCACACTCAGCCGCTGCCGGAGTTTTTTTGGGACGCTAGTAAAACAGATATGAACTGTTTGCGCCAAGTTTTAACTCAAGTCGAAGGCAGCGGTTACGCGCACCATATCCAGCGGTTGATGATTTTGAGCAATTTTGGTCTAATTGCGGGAATCTCGCCCCAGGAGCTAGAAAAATGGTTCCACAGTGCGTTTGTGGATGCCTATGACTGGGTAATGCAGACTAATGTGCTGGGCATGGGTTTGTTTGCTGACGGCGGTGTGTTGGCCTCGAAGCCCTATGCTGCTTCTGCCAATTACATTAATAAAATGAGCGATTATTGTCGGGGGTGCAAATTCGATCGCACTGTGCGATCGGGCGAAAATGCCTGTCCCTTCAACTTCTTCTACTGGGATTTCCTAGCGCGCCACCGGGACAAACTTCAGTCGATCGGTCGCATGAGCTTTATTTTAGCCAATCTCGACAAAATGCCGCCGGAAGAATTGGCAACCATCCGCCAAAAAGCGGCAGAGTGGCACTTAGGAAGTCATTAGTCAGCAGTCAGTAGTCAGTAGTCAGTAGTCAGTAGTCAGCAGTCATTTGTTATTTGCTACCCATGCCCCATGCCCCATGCCCTTTGCAATTCTTATTTTTTCCCTGACTTTTCCCTAAACATTCCACAGCGTTTCCACAGGCAAGTCTGAGGTTTTCCACAGATCCCACAAAGTTTTCCACAGAAATTAACGGCACGGTAGCATCTTGCTGGGGAATTGGGGATTTCCTTAACTTGCTGGCTAATTGCTCATAAACCGCCCAACACATAAAGATATGTAACAAAAAATGCCCTAAAAAGCTGATTCTTTGGTAAACCTTTTTTTTATCTAAAGGACTTTGTAATATTTCGCAACATTGACAAACCCACCCCCTCATAGCGCACAATGATGCGACCGACCTAAAAAAAAGCGCTCTGATTTCGGCTGTGCCTGCACCTGTATCCGGCCGAAGGGGGGTTCTGTTTTCAATTTATTAGCGAGACTAAACAAAATGATCAACCCAACAGTCAGTATTTTTGCTGAAATTCCCGAAACGCTGCACGATTCTCTCAAAACTTACCTAGAAACCCATCCCGAATGGGATCTAGACCGAGTATTTTGCGCGGCCCTGTCGCTGTTTTTGTTGCAGAATGCCGATAGCGGTACGCCTGAAGCTTCGCGCAGCTATCGCCAGGCTGCGAGAGTTTATCTCGAAACTCTGTTTCAATCTCCTCAAGACTTGCACAGCAACAATGTAACTCCCTCGTCCTGAGAACTATCGCTTATAGCTTAATGCCGAGCCCCATTGCATGTCCCTTAAGAAGCAGGGCGGTTTCATTCTCACGAAAATCGCGATTTTGTAGGGGTAGTGCTACCCCTACTCCCCGTGCCTACCCCCTCCACTGACGAGGGAATCGGTGTTTCAAATATTGGGGCAACCACGGGGGGATTGGGGCAACCACGGGGGGATTGGGGCAACCACGGGGGGATTGGGGCAACCACGGGGGGATTGCCCCTACAAGAGAATGAAAAATCCCCCCGGACAATCAGGGGATGCCGGGGGGATAAACTGCCTTAATCGTCAAACAGTAGACGGGTAGTACATAAGACGCGCTTGTTTACACGCATGGTGCTTATGGCGCAGTCTACACACTACAAACTAATGGCTGAAGACTACATCATGCCCATGCCGCCCATGCCGCCCATGCCGCCCATGCCGCCCATGCCGCCCATGCCGCCCATGCCGCCCATGCCGCCCATGTCGCCCATGTCGCCGCCGGCTTTTTTCTTCTCGGGTTTTTCGACAATCACAGCTTCAGTGGTCAAAACCATACCAGCGATGGAACCGGCATTTTGCAAAGCCGATCGCACCACCTTAGCCGGGTCAATAATCCCGGCGGCAATCATATCTTCGTACACGTCGGTGAGTGCGTTGTAGCCAATGTTGAATTCGCTCGCCCGCACTCGTTCGATGACGATCGAACCTTCAACGCCGGCATTATCAGCGATTTGACGCAAAGGTGCTTCCAAAGCTTTCTTCACCAAGTCAGCGCCTACTTGTTCTTCGGCGTCTAAAGTATTTCTGATCGCATCTATTTTTGTAATCAGGTGAATTAGCGTCGTGCCACCGCCGGCAACGATACCTTCTTCCACAGCAGCTTTAGTAGCGTTCAAAGCGTCTTCAATACGCAGTTTACGGTCTTTGAGCTCGGTTTCGGTAGCTGCGCCGACTTTAATTACAGCGATGCCGCCGGCGAGTTTGGCGATGCGTTCGGTTAGCTTTTCCTTGTCGTAGTCGGAATCCGTCGCTTCTAGCTGCTTGCGGATTTGCTCGATCCGTTTTAGCACGTCAGCTTTGTGTTCTTCGCCAGCAACAACGATCGTGTTTTCTTTGTCGATCGTAATTTTGCGGGCGGTACCGAGCATTTCTAGGGTTGCGGTATCGATGCTGAGTCCGACTTCTTCGGAGATCAGTTGACCGCCAGTGAGAACGGCGATATCTTGAAGCATAGCTTTGCGCCGCTCACCAAAACCAGGAGATTTCGTTGCTGCGATGTTCAATACGCCGCGGGCTTTGTTGACTACCAGAGTTGCCAAAGCTTCGCCTTCAATATCTTCGGCGATAATTAGCAGCGGTTGACCGGTGCGGGCGATTTTTTCGAGAACTGGAATTAGTTCTTGAATCGAGCTAATTTTTTTGTCGGTAATCAGGATGCGAGCGTTTTCGTACTCAACTTCCATGCGATCGGTGTTAGTGACGAAATACGGAGAAAGATATCCGCGATCGTACTGCATCCCTTCGACCACTTCCAATTCCGTTGTCAGAGATTTCGACTCTTCAACAGTAATTACGCCGTCTTTCGTGACTTTTTCCATGGCTTGGGCAATCATGGCGCCGACTTCTTCGTCGTTACCGGCGGAGACAGTGGCGACTTGAGCAATTGCAGCCCCTTCGACGGGTTTCGCCAATTTCTCGATTTCCAGCACCAAGTGGGCGATCGTTTTTTCAATACCCCGGCGCAGCGCGACTGGGTTTGCGCCTGCAGCGACATTCTTCAAACCTTCGCGAATGAGGGATTGAGCTAGAACCGTTGCGGTTGTTGTGCCGTCGCCTGCGATATCTTTAGTTTTGGAGGCGACTTCTTGAATTAAGCGAGCGCCAGCATTTTCCAGGGGGTCTTCGAGCTCGATATCCCTAGCAACGGTGATACCGTCGTTAACGATTTGGGGAGCGCCGTATTTCTTTTCCAATAGGACATTCCGGCCTTTCGGGCCCAAGGTGATGCGGACAGCATCGGCGAGTTGATTGACGCCGCGTTCTAGTGCCCGCCGAGATTTGTCGCTAAATGCAACTATTTTGGTCATGTTTGTCTCCAATCACTTACATTAGCAAATTTAGCACTCTCTGAGTCTGAGTGCTAAGTCGATCGATTTTTGATTGTAGCGCGACTCAACGCTCGGCGGGATTGCGGGGGCGGATTGGGATTTGGGCGATCGTTCCGGGTGGCTAAGGACAGGGCATTGCCGTGTCCCCACATATCTCGTGTCCCCACAGATATAATGTGGTTTGTTACATATCGATATACTCAGGTTTTGGTTGAGGTCAAAACCTAATTTTGATGGCGCGTTATCCCAAAGCAGAATTTTTATTAAAAATTTCTTAACTTGTGTTTTCCGTCATCTACCTTTCGATAGAGCTTCTATTCTTTTTTCAGATTTCTACCTTCTATGGATCGTCAATTAAATAATTTCCCTTTTTTCTTGTGGGATGGGCGTCCCGCCCGCCCCAAATACACGGGCGCCACCCCCACCCCACAACAGTCATGAAAAGTGGATTTTATTTAATTATCATCCCTATAGCAACCGCCAAGACTATTAGCACGTTCTTAATTGCTGAAAACCTTGGGGAAAACTCCTTCTTCCTTCAGCATCCATCCGTTACATCCCGTACATTGCTCGTTGCCGAACCTTCTTCCTTCTTCCTTCTTCCTATGGCTCGTTATTCTCGACTGCAAAAACTCGGCTCTTATATGCGCCCGCACTGGAAACCAACCTTCTGGGGCGTTTTTTCGCTATTAGTTGTCAATGCTGTGGGCGTTTACATTCCCCTGCTGATTCGGAATTCAGTTGACACTCTGCAAATTGCGACAAAATTTGACGAAGTTTTCAACTTCGTGGGACTAATTCTGATTCTCGCCTCAATTATGTGGGTAATTCGGATGGTTTCGCGGATTCTGCTGTTTGGCGTCGGGCGTCAAGTCGAATTTGACCTCAAACAGCAAATATTTAATCATTTATTAACATTAGAACCGTCTTATTTTGCAGCCAATACGGTAGGAGATTTAATTAACCGCGCTACTTCCGATTTGGACAATATTCGGCGCTTGGTGGGGTTTGCGGTGCTGAGTTTGGCGAATACAGCTTTTGCTTATGCTTTGACTTTGCCGGTGATGCTGGGGATTAATGTAAGGTTGACACTGTTTGCGATCGCCGTTTATCCTTTAATGCTGGTTTTGGTACAGTTATTTAGCGACAAACTTCGCATCCAACAGTTAGCCGTGCAAGAGGAATTGTCGGCGATGAGCGATTTAATTCAGGAAGATATGAGCGGGATGTCCGTAATTAAAATCTACGCTCAAGAAGAGAACGAACGCCGAGCTTTTCGCAATTCCAATGCGAAGTTGCTATCAGCAAATTTAGAATTAGCAAAAACTAGAAACTTTATTTTTCCGCTGCTGGGCGGTTTGGCAAGCATTAGTTTGTTGGTGCTGCTTTCTGCTGGTGGCGGGGCAATTGCTAATGGTCAAATTAGCATTGGCGATTTTGTGGCGTTGCTGATTTATGTCGAGCGTTTGGTGTTTCCGACGGCGCTGTTGGGTTTCACAATTACTGCTTACCAGCGGGGAGAAGTGAGTGTCGATCGCATCGAATCAATTCTGACTGTGGAACCGCAAATTAAGGATACTGCCGATGCAGTTGAACTGGCAACTCCAGTCAAAGGAGAAATTGTGGCTCGCCATCTAAATTATACTTATCCCGGTGCTAAGACACCCGCGCTTAAAGATGTTGATTTTACCATAAAACCGGGAGAAACTGTCGCAATTGTGGGAGCGATCGGCTCAGGAAAATCAACTTTAGCTAATGCACTGCCACGCTTGCTAGATATCGATCCGGGCGAGTTATTTGTAGACGGACAGGATATTACCAAGGTAAAGTTGACCGAATTGCGCGGGGCGATCGCCTACGTTCCGCAAGAAAGTTTTCTGTTCGGCACTACCATCAAGAATAACATCCGCTACGGAAACCCTTTAGCGGAACAGCCGGAGATTGAAGCCGCGGCAAAACAAGCACAAATTCACGCCGAAATCCTCAACTTTCCGCAGCAGTACAAAACAGTTGTCGGCGAGCGCGGCATTACTTTATCCGGCGGACAGCGGCAGCGGACAGCACTTGCTCGCGCTTTGTTAGTTGACGCCCCGGTGTTAATTTTGGATGACGCTCTTTCCAGTGTTGACAATCAAACTGCTACCGACATTTTGCGAAACTTGGCAACGGGAACCGATCGCAAAACAGTAATTTTTATCTCCCATCAAATGTCAGCGGCGGCCAGTGCCGATCGCATTTTTGTGATGGAGAGAGGAGAAATAGTTCAGAGTGGCACTCACCTTGAATTGGTAGGGCAAACAGGGCTTTATCAGTATTTGTGGAACCAGCAAAAATTAGAGGAATTGCTGCATTGACAAAGGATATCATGTCCGGTCGATTACCCTGATTCCTGTAGGGGCGGGTTCACCAATAATATTTGCCAAAAACGGACAATCTCACAAACCCGCCCCGGCAATTGTATTATGGGCGATCGGACATCATATGATAAATACTTTTAGTCATCTATACTTAGACCCTAGATAAGTAGGTTGGTGCAAATAAACTGGTCACGAGGAGGGCGGGTTTTGTGAGAATAAATTGGCTGCTAGCATAGCTCCCGGCTAAACCCGCCCGACCCATCTAATGTTTATTTGTAACCACCTAGTTAACTAGGAAAGTTACTGTTAAAATTGCTCCCACTAACTGCATCCCTAATCATAGGATTTTGGTGCTAAAAAAGCGACCAAATTTATTGCTAACCGATTTTAATTAGCTACATTACTGAATGGAATTTCTTCTGCTTCTTGAAATAATTTAATCGATTGCAGACTATCTGAAGCAGCATCCCAAAGAATGAATTGGAAGCAGTCAGGAATATCGCGAATTGTTAGGGATTTTGAATTAGCCAGCAGGTGAATATTAGCATTGTGACAAGCCCGAAGATTATAGTTAGGTATTCGCTCAGAGAGATGATGAATATTGTGGTAAGCAATATCAGCAGAAAACCAATTGAGAATAGTCGGTAATTTTAGGTAACTACTGCCTTCTATTGCGCCCAGCAGATAGTCCCAGCCCTCTGTTTTGTGGGCGTAAGAACCCTCAAAGTTATGCTGTACAAAGAAAATACAGATAAATATTGCCGCAGAACAGGTCATGACAATTGAGTAAACACTCCAGAAAAAGCCAAACCCCAGTAAGTTGCTCAGATAAATCCAGCTACCAACAACACAAATATTGTTGAACAGTAAATCCCAAAACTCAGCCGTCGTATACCAATGTTTGGATTTATAAGAAGCAATGATTGCAGATATACCCATGCCCAAATCTTGATTGAGACAAGCAAAAATATGTCTGATAAAACCAGTAATTCCCAAGATTAGCGCGAGTCGGGGCTTAATAATTAGATAGAAAAAGCCACCGGGAAACAGCATCAATGGGTATCTGAGTAACTGATATATCTTTTGACTAAAGGGGCTTAGCGCCGCAAATTTTTCGGTGGAGATCAACGCCGAAGGGCCTCGGTACATATCCCAATTACCATTATGTTTGTGGTGATAAGCGTGCCCCCTCGACCAGGGGTACTGAGGAATCGCATTGATGATACCTAGCAGAAAACCCATAAGGCGATTGACTTTTTTGGAACTAAAAAGAGAATAGTGTCCGCAATCGTGCATCAAAGAGAAACAACGTCCTGAAAAAAGTGTCATCAACACCATTATTGGCGGCAGCAGGAATACAGAAATGGCAGCAGCTTTAAAGGCTAAAAACCATAAAAATGTATAAGGAATCACTGTATTGAGTATTTGGCAACTAGCTTTAAAGTTGTTGCTTTTCATATAAGGAGTTAGCACAAAATCCGACTTTTTAATCGCGCTTTTCATTCAGGATATCTATGGTGTGTGGATAAGTGCTTAGCTTAGCATCACAGTTGGGGGACAGCGACGGATTTACCCCGGACTTTCCCCGTTTCTTCCAAAGGTTTTTTTTGTGGGAACCGATTTTTGCACATTTATGAGGTTATCACAACTCTGGTTTGTTTACAAAAAAAACTGTGAAGCCTGTTAGCAGCCGAACAAATAGCTGCACCGGAAGGCATTAATATGATTGATTGGTTGCCCGATCGACCTTCGGTGATGTATGCCGCTATTTTTGCTTGCATCGTCTGTGCCACACTTTACTGTACCGGGTTCTACCCCCAACTCGATCGCACGCTCAAAAGTTGGGATACTGGCGAAAACTTTTTATTGGCGGGCTATAGGGGCGATCGACAAACCGCCCGCCCCGGAAACCAAAGCTGGCACAACATCCAGAAGCGCAGAGGATTTTGGATCAACTCCTTGAGAATATAATTTGAAGGACGATCGCAATTGCCTGCGTTTTTTGTGCTCGGAGATAGCTCGGATTTGCTACAATCTAATCGCACACGCGACTAGAAATGGGTTATGACCGAACTATTAGATGAGGCGCTTTCTATTGAAATGGCGACTCGCATCAAAAGCAACCGTAAAAACTGCTTTGACAACGCCTGTAAAGCAGCGTTGGCCACAGAGGGCGCAATTTATGTTCAAGGCTTTTTAGCTGTGCCGGGAGTGCCATATAAACCCATCGAGTATAGCTGGATTGAACTCGACGAGCGAATTGTTGACCCAACCTTTCCCCATCTCGGTTTCATCGCTCAAGACATTCATTACTTCCCAGTCCAGCGCTTCAGCGTCAAGAAACTCAAAGCAATCCTAGAAGAATCAAAAGAAGATTATCCTGAAGACGACCCGCTGCCGATTTATGGCAATCAACCTTATGAATATTACGGCGATTTGATGTTAGGCGGTAGCGATTACCAAAATGCTTACGATTTGGCTGCCGCTAAATGCAGAGAATTAAACCAACCCAAAAAACAGGATGCAAACTAATTGAGGACTTACAAAAAAATGGTTAGGCGCGCTACTTACAGCGGTACTTTAGCCACTGTTGTGTCGATTAATATACTTCATCATGACTTCCCAAATCTACAAACACGGCTTTTCCGTCTTCTGTAAAGTAGAAAAGTACCCTTTCGTCGTAATCTACGCTAAAGCTCCAAAAATCCTTGAGCCTACCGGACAATTTATGAGTTTTTAAGCTTGGTTCAAACGGCTATCTGATGAACTGTTCCAGCTTTTGCCAAAACCTAGCCTCCAAATCAGCATCGCCTTTGATCCGCTTTTTGAAAGCACGCTTGAATGAAGAACTGAAACTGACTTCCACGATTATTCCTCTATCATTACTCTGAGTTCATTGATGTTAGCCGAAAATTTCAGTTCACCTTTTTGTTGTTCAATCTGCGCTGACTTAAAGTTTTGATATATCTCTTCGCGACGTTCTTCCCGGAGATATTGCTTCAACAACAGTTGAAGCTCTTGCTTTTCGTCAGTAGAAAGATTTTTGATCGTCTCGACCACATCACTGAAAGTCATAACTTACAAAACCCTATTGTGCTGATTAGATTATAGCAAAAAATATCCTTTTGGTTGACTTTTGTTTCTCGTTATGCGGCTCTGCCTCGTCTTAAAAAAAGCAACAAATCTCACTATTTACCATTTTAAACCTTCCAAGATTCAGGAAACCTCGAATAATGAAAAGCAGCCAATAACGGATCTGATTTCTGATTCCCAATCAAATCAGCCAACAATTTAGCCGTCACCGGAGCCAACAAAATGCCATTGCGGTAATGCCCCGTAGCCCATGTCAAATTCTCCCAAGCACTATCACCCAAAATCGGCAATTCATCGGTCGTAGCCGGCCGGAATCCCCACCAAAACTCCAGAATCGGATAATTTTGTAATTCGGGATATAACTTAATCGCTCCTGCTAGCAAACTTTGCATTCCCGCAGGCGTATTTCCCGGCGTGAAATCGACATTTTCGCTAGTTGCGCCAATAATAATTCGGCCATCTTGACGTGGCACAATATAAATGCCAGTCCCGAATAGAACGGTTTGCAGGGGCTGGATAACTCCCCTATCTTCTGGTACACATACTGACAGCATTTGTCCCTTTCTTGGAAAAACAGGAATATCCAATAATTTCTCAGACCAAGGGCCCGCAGCCAAAACATAACGGTCAGCTTGTAATTTTCCTGCCGTTGTTTCCACTCCAAAAACTCGGTTTTTCTGCCGAATGATTTCCTCTGCACTGCCTTGAATAATCTCAATCTGCAATTCTTTAGCTGCGGTCTGAAGCGTCCGAAATAAAGCGCGGTTGTCTACTTGAGCGTCGTCAGGATACCACCAACCGCCAATTACTTCTTGACCTAATCCAAACTGGTGCTGGCGAACAGTATCTCTGTCCAACCATTGATAATTAAGGTTTGACAAAAGTGGCTTTTCTTGAGGCTCATTTTGACAAACTGGTGCGAGAATTCCCGATCGCCAATATCCCGTTTTTAATCCGGTAATATCTTCTAGCCGTTCCACCCAGGCAGGATACAGTGCGCGACTTTGCACGCACAAATCCAACATCGGACTGGGGGGAATTCGTTCGGCTTGCGGGGCAAGCATTCCAGCGGCAGCCCGGGCCGTCGGTTGTTTAGAATCGGCGGTGAGAACCGCGACAGATGCCCCTCGCAATTTCAGTTCTACTGCTAGCGAAAGACCAATTATTCCGCCGCCAATAATCAGAATATCTTTAGATGAATTCATTAACTTTTATATGGACTTTCTGGCTTTTTTGACCTCTCGGCTTTCTTTAGGGTAAGGTGCGCTAAGCACACCTTACAGTTAGAATTATTATGCAAGTCTTACAGATTATCTGGCAGGGCGATCGTCCTATCAGCCTTTCTTAACAAAAAATCTATGCTTGGGGTTTCCACACAGTTTCAGAACCCTGACCCCAGAAACCGTCATATTTTGTCACCTTAATATCGCCTAAAACCTTGGTTTGGCAGGACAAACGGCGGTTGGAGGCGGGAGAATGGGGAGGAACCGAAAGTCGGGCTTTTTCGCGCCACTGGGACTCGGAAACTTCGCCCTCGACGGTGACGGCGCAGGTGCCGCAAGTGCCGAGGCCGTGGCAGTTGATGACTTTGGCGTTGCCGTTGTAGAGATCGATGCCGTTTTTGAGCAATACTTCACGGAGATTGGCTCCGCGATCGCACTCAAATGTTTTTCCTTGCGCTTGTACCTTGACCACAGCAATTTACCCCAGTTAGATTTATGTTAATTTTCCTATATATTATCGCATTAAATTCAAATAAATTCATCTAATATGGTAAGTGATATATTACCAATTTCTCGATCGCAATTTCCCATGACAAATCGGCTCTGGATCTACGATACCACGCTGCGAGACGGTGCTCAGTGCGAGGGACTCTCCTTATCTCTCGAAGACAAACTGCGAATTGCTCGACAGTTAGACAGTTTAGGAATTCCCTTTATTGAAGGCGGCTGGCCGGGGGCGAATCCTAAAGACGTACAATTTTTTTGGCGTCTCAAAGAACAGCCCCTAACTCAAGCAGAAGTTGTAGCTTTTTGTTCGACTAGGCGGCCGGGAACTACGGCAGCTAATGATGAAATGTTGCAGGCTATTTTGTCCGCCGGTACTCGCTGGGTGACGCTGTTTGGTAAGTCGTGGGATTTGCACGTTATTGAAAGTTTGAAGACGACGCTAGAAGAAAATCTGGCGATGATTCGAGATACAATTGAATATTTGCGGAGTCAGGGAAGGCGCGTTATTTACGATGCCGAACACTGGTTTGACGGCTACAAACACAATCGAGATTATGCTATTAAAACTTTAGAAGTGGCCGCGGATGCAGGTGCAGAATGGCTAGTGCTTTGCGATACTAACGGCGGTACTTTGCCTCACGAAGTCAGTCAGGTTGTTGGCGAGGTGGCAGAAATAATAGAAAGTTGGGATATTTCGGAATCGGAAATTCACCCCCCCCTTATTAAGGGGGGGAGAAAGCCTCAAATTCAACCCCTTATTAAGGGGGGGAGAAAGTCTCAAATTCAACCCCTTATTAAGGAGGGGAGAAAGTCTCAAATTCAACTGGGAGTTCACACTCACAACGACTCAGGAGTTGCGGTTGCTAATGCTTTGGCTGCTGTGCGGGAAGGAGTGAGGATGGTACAGGGAACTATTAACGGTTACGGCGAACGCTGCGGCAATGCCGATTTATGTTCCTTGATTCCTAATTTTCAGCTAAAATTGGGTTATGATTGCATTCAAGATGAGCAATTAGTTAGATTAACTCAAGTCAGTCGATCTGTCAGCGAAATTGTCAATCTTGCTCCCGATGACCGTGCTCCTTTTGTCGGTCTTTCGGCTTTTGCTCACAAAGGCGGAATTCATGTATCGGCGGTTGAGAAAAATCCGTTAACTTACGAACATTTGGAACCGGAAAAAATTGGCAACAGGCGGCGAATTGTGATTTCGGATCAAGCTGGTTTGAGCAATGTTTTGGCGAAGGCGCGCACTTTTGGCATGGATCTCGATCGCAAAAATCCTGCTTGTCGCCAAATTTTGGAAAAATTGAAAGATTTGGAAAGTCAGGGATATCAATTTGAGGGTGCTGAGGCTTCTTTTGAATTGTTAATGCGGGAGGCATTGGGAAAGCGCAAGCGTTTATTTGAAATCAAAGGTTTTCAAGTTCACTGCGATAAAGGTAGGGAGGAAACAGTTAATTCTTTAGCAACGGTGAAAGTGACTGTTAACGGTCAAGATATTCTGGAATGCGCGGAAGGAAACGGGCCTGTTTCGGCACTTGATGCGGCTTTGCGGAAGGCTTTGCGGAATTTTTATCCGGCAATTACTGATTTTAACTTAACAGATTATAAGGTGCGGATTCTCGACTCCGGTGCGGGAACTTCTGCTAAAACTCGCGTGTTGGTTGAGTTTAGCAACGGTCAAGACCGCTGGACGACTGTTGGGGTTTCTGGTAATATTTTGGATGCTTCTTATCAAGCGGTTGTTGAAGGTTTGGAGTATGGTTTGGTGTTGGGAGATAGGGAGGCGATCGTTTTAACTGTGTCGAGTTATTAGACTAACGGCGAAGAGAAGTTGCCTGAATATCGATGTTTAAATAGATACCAAGGGGAGCATCTCAATGAAAGCAGTCAAGCTAGAAAATTGGAGTTTTGAGGCAGGAGGAAAGAGTCAGAAGGAAGGAGCCAAAAGAAGTGTTTTTACAAATATGAGATGCTCCCCTACTTTTGGGAGCATCTCAATGAAAGCAGCCAAGCTAGTCGAAATTTGAGTTTTGAGGCAGGAGGCTCTCTTGCTGCGAGGCAGGAGGAAAGAGTCAGAAGGAAGGAGCCAGAAGAAGTGTTTTTACAAATATGAGATGCTCCCTACTTTTTTACCTCATTATTATTACCTTCCCCAACGATCGATCGCATTCCTTCGAGCGTAGCCGGAATGCTGCGCGGGTCCATAAACATCACCTTGCTGCTGTCGCTGGTGCCAATTTTTAGACCCATATCCAGATAGTTTTGAGCTAACAAAAATTGTAAAGCTTCCCGGGCATTGGGGTCATTTTGCAGAGTTTTGCCGATAATTTGCAAGGCCTCAGAAGTAGCTTGAGCTTTCAAAACCTGACTTTGGCGTTCTGCTTGAGCTTTCAGGACGATCGCCTTTTGTTGAGCTTCCGCTTCCAAAATAGTCGCTTTTTGGCGCGCTTCTGCATCCAGAACTTGCGCTTCTGCTTTACCTTTGGCGCTGTTAACTGCTGACTCGCGTTCGCCCTCGGATGTCAGAATTGCCGCCCGCTTGCGTCGATCGGCTGCCATCTGCAATTCCATCGATTCCTGTACAGTTTTAGAAGGGATAATATCGCGCAATTCTACCCGCGTTACTTTCACTCCCCAAGGATCGGTAACAATATCTAAATCTCTGAGCAAGATTTCATTAATTTGAGAACGAGCAGTAAAGGTTTGTTCTAGATCCAGTTGACCCATTTCGGCGCGAATTTGAGTCAGCACCATATTTACCATTGCTGACTGGAGATTTTCTACTTTGTAACAAGCTTTTTCCAAGTCTACAATGCGCCAGTAAACCACAGCATCAACGGTGAAGGAAACGTTGTCGCGGGTAATACAAGCTTGCGGAGGAATATCTAAGACTTTTTCCCGAATTGTTTGCTCGTACACGACGCGATCGAGAAACGGCGTGACAAAATTTAAACCTGGTTCCAGTTTCTTGCCACTGTATTTACCTAAAGTTTCCACCAGCGCTTCATTTCCCTGATTGATAATCTTGACGGAACCTGCGAGGGCTGAGCCACCGAGTGCTAAAAATACAAGTAAAAAAAATTGTTCCACGGTTGCCTCCTATAAATGTTGACTGTTGACTGTTGACTGTTGACTGTTAAATGTTTGTGGACTAATGACTAATGACTAATGACTAATGACTGATGACTAATGACTAATGACTAATGACTGATGACTAATGACTACTGACTAATGACTGATGACTAACTACTAATTGCCTGTGATTAATTACGCATTTTGTTTAAGAATGCAATAAATTTTCTGGCAAAACTATCAGAGTAGTGCCTTTCCGTCCCACGACAATTACGTTTTGGTTGGGGGGGATAGTGGCCTTCGTGTCTTCGCAGCGAGCTTGCCAAGAATTCCCCTCATAAATGACTCTGCCGACTTCTCCGGGGGGAATTTCTGTTAAAGTTTTTGCTTCCTGAGAATCTGCGATCACCCTTGCCGTGCCTTTTGGTATCAACCGCCGAGACAGCAGCACAAAAACTGTCGAAAATACCATCCAGAGGAATATTTGTAAATTAACGTAAGGTAGAACTAGAGAGCATCCAGCTACGGCGAAGGCGCTCAGTCCCATCATAAAAGCGACAAAAGCAGTGGGGAGAAATATCTCTGCCAAACAGAGCAAAGACCCAGCTATCAGCCAAAGGAGCGTCGGAGTCCAGATCATAAAAAGAATAGGTGATACTATTTAGATCTTAGATTGGAAATTTAAGATTTAAGAAATGCAAACAACTGACTCTGCAAGGGTTTGCGACTTGCTGGCCCTCAGAGCGATTTTTCGCGCCGTGGTACCAGGTTGAGGATTCCATCGTACTCCAAGTCTGAGTTAAGTAACTTAAATTACAATTTAAGCCGGTGCAGGCTGGCAGAAACTACAATTTCTAGGGGCCCAAAGGCAGTTAAGAAATTGATAGGGGCTAAAATCAGTTTATTCTCAAGCTCATGAATTTGGGCTGGCGAATCAAATATCTTCAGAATGTTTTTACACAAACTATTTCGATATGATCAGCAGTTTCTCCGAACCCATTTATTGCCCGAATCTTAGCTGTCCCGATCCCCGCAATACCTTTGGCCGCCAGCACTGTGCAGCGTGCGAAACGGATTTAATTTATCGCTATGTGTGGGCGGTGGGGCAAGCAGCCGAGGAAGTGCCGGCGGGTAAGGTAATAGCCGATCGATACTTTGTCATTGCACCCCAAATCTGGCTCGACAGCCGTCCAGCTTTGCCTCCCAGCGTCCCGGAACAACTGCCGGATAGCATTATGCCTTACCTGCATTTGTATCCCCAACGGCTGCATACGCCGGAAGTATACGGTTTTTGTTCGCTAGGGGAAGCACCGGAAGCGACAGAGGTGCTGTTGTTGGAAAATGTGCCTATCAATAATTTCGGCAGCCTGTATCCTTCTATTTTACAAGCTTGGTCGGGGACAACCGCCGCGCGCCAAGTTTACTGGCTGTGGCAAATGCTCCAACTGTGGGCGCCGCTGTCGGAACAGGGAGTCGCTTCGAGTTTGCTGGTACCGGAAAATTTGCGGGTGGAAGGTTGGCGGGTACGCCTGCTGGAACTGCACCGGGGCAATTTTGTACCGACTCTGCGGGATTTGGGAGATGTGTGGTCAGGTTTGGTGGAATCAGCGCAACCCGAGGTGCAGTCGAAACTCGGAGAAATTTGTCAGTTTATGCGCCGCAGCAGCATGAATTTCGACGCGATCGCCCTGGAACTAAACGATTTACTATTAGAACAAGCCGCTAAATTGCCTCTGCACTTAGAAGTAGTCGGCATGACTGATACCGGGCCACAGCGCTCCCAAAATGAAGACAGTTGCTATCCGGTTGCTGCTGATTTTCAATTTAGCAAAACTTCAGGGGGCGAGAAATTAATTCCTTACTTAACAATGGTTTGCGACGGGGTTGGAGGCCACGAAGGAGGAGAAGTTGCCAGTCAATTAGCCGTGCAATCCCTGAAAGCTTTAATCCAAAATTTGCTCTCAGAAATTGCTCAACAAGAAGAGTTGATGACGCCAACAATGGTAATCAAGCAACTCGAAGAAATAGTCAGAGTTGTGAATAATGTGATTTCTGCTCAAAATAATGAGCAGGGAAAAGAGTTGCGGCAACGGATGGGGACGACTTTGGTGATGGCCCTCCAGTTGCCTCAAAAAGTGAAAATTTCCGAGGATTTGCCCTCGAATAACAGCCACGAACTTTATTTAGTCAATGTTGGAGACAGCCGCGCTTATTGGATTGGCAAAAATTACTGTCACCGGCTGACTGTGGACGACGACGTAGCCTCAAGGGAAGTCCAGCTAGGACACAGTTTATACTGGGAGACTCAACTGCGATCGGATGCCGGAGCCCTGACTCAAGCTTTGGGCACGCGGGATGCCGATTTCCTGCGCCCGACGATTCAGCGATTTATTGTCGAAGAGGAAGGCTTACTGCTGCTGTGTTCCGACGGTTTGAGCGACAACGACTGGGTAGAGAAATCTTGGGAGAATTATGGCCCAGAGGTGCTTGAGGGCAAAATGTCTTTGGAAGCGGCAGTTCAGTCTTGGATTCGTCTCGCCAACGAGAAAAATGGTTATGACAACACCTCCGTGGTGGCGACTCACTGTCGGATGTCGCCGGAGAGATTGGTACTGTTTGATCCGGCGGTGGCCTCAGCGCCGGCGTCAGCGCCAGTGTCAGCCTCGGTGTCGCTGCCGCCTTCCCTCGTCGCTGCGTCCCTCCAGAAGTCCGGGAGGATTCCAGAATCTCAGCTTTCAGAATCGTCCAAACAGTTGTTGTACCCCGAAACTTCCCCCGCCCCGGAACCCGTTCAAAAACGGCGATCCAACCTGCCGCTGCCCCTACTGGCGGTGTTGGGGCTGATATTAGCCGCCGGCGGTTTAGGTTTGTGGGTGCAAAGCCGCCAAAGCCCCCAGCCAGAGCCCGCACAACTTCCACCACCGCCGGAAACTCCCGCCCCAAGTCCTTCGGAGACTCCCTCGCCCGGGGCCGAGAGTCCCTCGCCGTCGCCGGAATCGACTCCAGCAGAAATTCCGCCCCCCGATAGCGAGAGTCTCTCGCCGTCGCCGGAATCGACTCCTGCGGAAATTCCGCCGCCCGAAGAAGCGGAAACTCCTTTGCCATCAGCGGAGTAAGGGAGATTAGACCTCTTGCAAAAATCCTTTCCCTCAATTGATGGGACGGGCTCTGGGGCCCATCCCACAAGAGTTATTTTTTCTTGTGGGATGGGCCCCAGAACCCGTCCTCATTATTTTTGCAAGAGGTCTATTGAATTAATTTGAGGCAGAAGGAAAGAGGCAGAAGAAGTGTTTTTACAAATATGAGATGCTTCCATCACAGTTAATGATTTTGTATCATAGTCCGCTTGCAGAAACAAGATGGCTAAAAAGTCAGCCATTCACTACAAAAAGTAGTTAAAAATGCTTAAGAATCTCCATGCAGCTAACAACTAGCCATTAGCAACTAACAACATAAGCTTTTTTTATCTTGACGGCGCACAATTTATTAACTATAATTACCAGGCCAAAAATAACAAAAATCTTACGCCTAACAGTTTTTCTCAAATAACCGTTAAACTATTCTAACGTTTGCGCGTACCCAACCTCGCAGGCACAACCTATATCTGTTAAGGATTCGTCCTGATTCACAGGAGCAAGATTTTAAAATATGCATCTCAGCGAACTGACTCACCCAAACCAATTACACGGCCTCTCGATTCATCAACTCGAACAAATTGCCCGACAAATTCGAGAAAAGCATTTAGAAACTGTAGCCGCTAGCGGCGGCCACCTCGGCCCAGGATTGGGTGTAGTCGAACTGACCTTAGCACTCTACCAAACACTTGACCTCGATCGCGACAAAGTTACTTGGGATGTCGGGCACCAAGCTTATCCTCACAAATTAATCACCGGGCGCTACAACCAATTCCACACCCTGCGCCAAAAAGACGGCGTTGCAGGCTATCTCAAGCGCTGCGAGAGCAAATTTGACCACTTCGGCGCTGGCCACGCTTCCACAAGCATTTCCGCAGCGTTAGGGATGGCGATGGCGCGGGACCTCAAGGGGGAAAACTTTAAAACTGTAGCAGTCATCGGCGACGGCGCATTGACGGGCGGCATGGCACTCGAAGCGATTAACCACGCGGGCCATATGCCGAAAACCAATTTGTTAGTTGTGCTCAACGACAACGAGATGTCAATCTCGCCCAACGTCGGCGCAATTACGCGCTATTTGAACAAGATGCGATTGTCGCCACCGGTGCAGTTTCTCAAAGATAACTTAGAGGAACAATTCAAACACATTCCCTTTGTCGGCGAAACTTTTACTCCAGAAATGGAACGCCTCAAAGAAGGGATGAAACGCTTGGCTGTCTCGAAAGTTGGAGCAGTAATTGAAGAATTGGGCTTTACTTACATGGGCCCGGTAGATGGACACAATTTGGAAGAGTTAATTACCACTTTCAAACAAGCTCATACCATTCAAGGGCCGGTGCTGGTTCACGTTGTGACGGTGAAAGGCAAAGGATATGCGATCGCCGAAAAAGACCAAGTAGGATATCATGCCCAAAATCCCTTTAACTTAGCCACCGGCAAAGGCATTCCCTCCACTAAACCCAAGCCTCCAGCTTACTCGAAAGTCTTTGCCCACGCCCTAGTCAAGCTAGCAGAAGATAATCCCAAAATTGTCGGCATTACCGCTGCAATGGCAACCGGAACAGGCCTGGATAAACTTCATGAAAAACTGCCTAAACAGTACATTGATGTCGGGATTGCCGAACAGCACGCCGTGACTTTATCCGCTGGTTTAGCCTGCGAAGGAATGCGCCCAGTTGTGGCAATTTACTCGACATTTGTCCAGCGGGGATACGACCAAATAATTCACGATGTTTGTATCCAAAATTTGCCCGTTTTCTTCTGTTTGGATCGCGCCGGCATTGTCGGTGCTGACGGCCCAACTCACCAAGGAATGTACGACATTGCCTTCTTGCGGTGCCTGCCAAATATGGTAGTTATGGCACCAAAAGATGAGGCAGAATTGCAGCGGATGATAGTCACGGGAATCAACCACACCAGCGGCCCGATCACCATGCGTTACCCGCGCGGCAACGGTTACGGCGTGCCTTTGATGGAGGAAGGTTGGGAAGAATTGCCGATCGGCAAAGCCGAAATTCTCCGCAACGGCGACGATGTGCTGATTTTGGGTTATGGTTCAATGGTTTATCCGGCAATGCAAACTGCCGAGATGCTGAGCGAGCACGGTATTGAAGCAACTGTCATCAATGCGCGTTTTGTCAAGCCTTTGGACACCGAATTAATCTTGCCTTTAGCACAGCGAATCGGCAAAGTTGTCACAATGGAAGAAGGCTGTTTGATGGGAGGCTTCGGTTCAGCAGTAGCCGAAGCTTTGTTGGACAATAATGTTGTTGTTCCAGTGATGCGGTTGGGTGTACCCGATACATTGGTAGATCATGCAACGCCTGAACAATCATTTGCCAGTTTGGGATTAAATCCATCGCAAATGTGCGATCGTATCTTAGCAACCTTCAGCCGCAAACAGTCTCCTGTTAGCGTGTAATTAGCTAGAATCGTAGGGTGCGCCTAGCGCACCTTACTCTTGATTCGATCTATGACAGTGAAAGAGCAGCATGATTGAAGGAAGATTTGAGGATAAGGGAGAAATAATAATGACTAACGTGAAACCAAATCGTACCGTTCGGCGGGGAAGATTGTTCCCAGAGATTCAGTGGTCCGAAGAAAAAAAAGCCCAGTGGCGAGCCGAAAGAGCGGCATTTCGCAAGCGTTGCAAAGTAATTTTCGATCGCCTTAAACCAGAATTAATTGACACTCACTACAACTGGTACATGGCGGTTGAACCTGATAGCGGGGAATATTTTATCGACAAGGATGATATGGCGGCTACCAAAATGTGCCGCCAGAAACACCCAAATGCTATCCCCTACCTTTTCCGCATCAACAATACAGGGACGTGCGGCTCAATATGATTGAAGGAAGATTTGGTGATGAGGACGAGCTATTTTTTGAAGTTGAATTGATTGCTAATAACGGCTTAGAATTACCTGTTGATGCTCTGCTCGATACAGGTTTTTCGGGCTGGTTAGCAATGGACGAGCAAGATTTCGAGGGACTTGATTGGATTTATATTAGGCGACAAGAAATGCGGACAGCAAAGGGAGAATTTGATTTCGATCTTTATGCAGGAAAAGTACGCATAGATGAGCAAGAATTTGACATTCCCGTTCATGTGGGTGACGGAGTACCGGAAATTTTAATAGGTCGCCAGTGGCTGAAAACTCGGCGGTTAGTAGTTGATATGTCTGCGGGTATTTTGACATTGGAAGCGAATTAAAAGCAAAATGAATTTAAAAAGTTTTGACATAGTAATAGTAGGAGCAGGCCCTGCAGGCGGTCACTGTGCGAGAATCCTAGCCCAATCCGGCCACAAAGTCTTGCTGGCAGAGCAAAACGACAATTTTAATAAAAATGACTTTTCTAGCGCCGCTACACCTCTAGAAACCCTCTCTAAATTCGATTTACCTGAATCCGTTATCGGCAGTTTTTGGCACAAACTTACTATTGAAACTAGCAAAGTCAGTCAAACTTGGGAGTCTCCCGAAAGCTTGGGAGTTGTTCTCAACTTTGCTAAATTTAGAGCATTTTTGGCTAGCGAAGTTGAGGGATTTGGCGGTGAAGTTTGGCTTGGTTATCGCTACATTCGAGACTCACAAGAAAACGGCGAAACAACAGTCGAATTTAAACAGTTATCCGACGGTAAACTTATCACAGTTAGCACGAAAGTATTGGTTGATGCTACTGGCTTTGCTAGGGCGATTATGTACGAAAAAGAGAATGATAAGCCCGATTTTTTGTCGGGAACCGGAATCGAATATTTAATTGAAGTTGAGCCAGAAATTTACAATAAATACAGCGGTGATTTAATCTTCTTTTTGGGCGATAAATGGATGCCGAAGGGTTATTCGTGGATATTCCCAATGGAACAAAACAGGCTGAAAGTTGGTGCGGGGCGCATTTTTTTAGATCCGAAAACGGTGAGGCATTTGTCACCGCTGAAAAAATATATTGATTTACTGATTGATGAATATCTGAAGTCTAAAAATTATAAAATTATTGACAAACACGGTTCGACGCTGCAGTACAGTCGCGGCTTGAAGGATATTTATTGCAAGGATAATATAATTGCGATCGGCGATAGTGTTTCGACAGTAAATTTTTTGGGTGGCGAAGGGATTAGACACGGGATGGATGGTGCCCAAATCGCGGGGAAATATATTCAAAGGTATTTGGAGGGGAAAATCTCAGATTTTCGGGATTATGAGACGGAAATGCACCGCAAGTTTGATCGGAAATGGAATATTTCGGAAAGGTTGGCGGTGAGAAAGTATATCGATGATGTTAATGATGAACTAACCGATAAAATGATTTCTTATTTAAAGTATATGAAAACTGAAGATGTTATGGATATTTTATTTTATTATAAATTTGAGAAAATTTCCAGAGGGTTAGGCGGTTATTTGCAGAGAAAAATCAAGGGATTGATTGAGAAATTTCACTTGTAAGGTGCGTCCGTTGAGAGATTGTTAGTTTAGGAGAAATTTTGGCTGATTGACCGAAAGCATCCAGGATACCCGCCACGTGATTCATTCCTTCGCAGACTCAGGACCCAGGAATAAAAAACCTGTATCCAATGAAACTTGCCGAACGTATTTATCTCGCGCAAGTCAATGCTTCAATCCTTTAATCTAAAATCTAAAATCTAAAATCTAAAATCGATTGACGTACCTTACTAAGCTAATCTTAAGGCATTTTCTGCGGTGACTTGAATGCGCGGCAGCGACAATAAAGAATCGTCAAAACTGCTAAAATTTAATGTATAGGATACACCAAAAGTATATCCACTCGCTCCAATTAAATGCGCTACAATGGGATCGACATCCCCGTAAGGATAGGCAAAACATTTAACAGGTTTCTCTAATCCCCGTTCCAAGATAGCACGGGATTTGCCTGCCTCCCGCACAATTTCTGTCGGCGACAATGCAGTCAAAGGTTGATGAGTAGCAGACATAGAACCGAATTCAATCCCTGCATCCCGCAGTTGCAAAATTTCCGGCCATCCCATTAACTGCACTTCTTCAAATTCGGCTTTTTCCCAACTATTTGTCTTTCCTATTGACTCCGCTACGAGAAAAACAGTTGCTGTAAAATCAAAGCGTTTTAGCAGAGGCCAAGCATATTGGAAAAAGTCGAGATAGCCGCCGTCAAAAGTCATCAATATAGCTTTACCGGGTAAAGGAGTTTTAGCCTGTTTCGCGTTTCGCCAATTTTCCCAACTCGCACTGTAATAACCCAGATTTTTGAGATTGTGTAACTGTTGTTCAAAAATCTGGGGAGTAACTGCGTCTAAACCGTCAGGAGAAATGCGGCGGTAGGAGAGAATCGGGAGTTTGTGTGTACGGCTATGATTGTCCAAAACTTGAGGTTTCACCGAGTGAGAAACTTCCCGATAAGAAGATTTTGAGCCAATGATTTCCGGTGCGTAAAATACTTGCTTTGGAAACTCGTTTTCTTGGGGAATTTGCATTGTCGGTTCCCCAGCGATTGCCGCGGCTGACTCGATTTCCGGCAGCGCCGCCGCCGGGAGTGCGGCCCGGCGGCTGACACTCGTCCCGATCGCACCCGATCGCCTGCCGAACATCACCGCATTTTGGGGATAAATGCCCCCAGCACCCGGTGCATTCAAACTGTCGGGCAAATTAGATCTTTGTTGAGCACAAGAGGCTAAGCGCGATCGTAGCCATTGCTTGCCGTTGAGTGGTTTTCCCAGCAAAGCTTCTCGCACGGCGGCGACGCACAACTCAAAACCCATATTTCGAGTAATTGTCGATCGCAATTTTTGAGCCGAAACAAAATTATTTTCCACCGCAACAGTGACAATACCGACAGCAACGCCGCCTACTTTCACCAGCACGTCAATTTCCGAAAGCTCAACTTTTATATTAGCAAAATCATCGCTAATTTCTAAGACAATCAAATCTTTTTCGAGGGTAATTGTTGAGACTTCCTCAGCTATTTCTGGCTTGTAGAAATCCTCCAACTGCAAATGCGGGCGCCCCCATAATTCTTGCAGAAATAGCCTCCAGTCATGTTTACGGTGCAATGGTTCTAGCAAAGTTTCCCACAATTTATTGCCTTTTTCGCAGCGATTGCGTCGAAAGAAGCGATCGAGAATTGGCCAAGCAAACTGGGCTGCCACCGCATCCGCCAACACCGAAGCCGCAACCATACCATCGCAAATCGGCAATTCAATAATACCGAGTTGAATTCCTTCTAGTTTGATCGTACAGCACAGGCGATCGCATATTTGCAAAGCGTAAATATCCGAAATTGGTTCGCTCACTTCCACTGTAACTTTCCCGGCAATTTCACCATTGACGCGCTGAATTTTATCTAAAATATATCTGATTTCATTCCTATTAAAAATTTTATGACATTTGTGAACGTTACTACTTTTGACATCTCTCTCAATTCCTTTGTGCCAAGGTAGATTTAAACTGAGCTTCGCCGCTTTTTCTTGATAGTTAACAAGCATTGTACCGTCATATTCAATGCCCATGAAGTTACAAATTTCTCCTAGAATTTGTGTTTTGTTATCTAAAAGCTCCTCATATTTAACTAATATATGATTGGATTTATTAATATATTTGTGGCTAGTTAACATCGCGTGTTCCCAGCGATTGATACAGTGGTTTAAATCCCAACCCGCGCCCCACAATTCGTTGAAACTCCTAGTAGCATCATACATAGAAGCTATTGTATCCATACCGTTTCGCAAAATATGTATGAATTTCGCATCCGGCAAAAAGCGCTCTATGTCATCAATAAAATATATGTGTTCCGGCGTTTTTTCCAACCAAACGCTGTTTTTTTGTTCAGCAGCCAAACCATCCAAAACTCTCACAAACCAACTAGCTTTAGCTTCCACAGTTTGGCTGTCATCAAAATCTTTCAAAAGTTCAGGACGTTTAATCTCATCCTTAAAAAAAGCTTCCATTCTACCTGGCAACTTTCCCGCAAACTGATCGTACAGCAAATAGTGAAAAAACTTAGATTCTGGAAAAGAAATAACTTCGGGATGAGCGGCTAATAAGCTTTGAAGAATTGTTGTGCCGCTGCGAGGAGATCCCACTAGAAATATTCGTTTCATTTTTATACTTTATAAGTTGTTTGTGAATGAGATTTTTTTAACCGCAGAGAGCGCAGAGGGCACAGAGGGAGAGAATAAAGAGGTAGGATTCCTGTTCCTCTGTGCCATGTCTGCGGTTAAAAACTCTTTTCCTAACTCCAAGTAAAATCCTGTTTTAACAAATCCGAAAGTTCCTGATTGTAAGGCTTGAAATAATCTCTCAGTTGTTGTTCGATTGCTGGTGGTATTTGGCTGTATTGCTCGATCGTATTAATCTCATATTCTTTACTTGCGATCGCACTAATCTCCAAGAAATCTAACACCTCGGAAAAAACTTTGTCGGTATGTGCCTCAAAATCTTCGCTTTTGAGAATTAGCAACTGTTCTCTCGGAAAATAATCGAGCCAATTCTTGATTTGTTCAACATAAATTCCTTGCGATAAATAAGAATAATGTTGGTGGTTGAAACTATAATAACTGCGATCGGCTTTGATGTTTTCAATTTCACCTTTTAGGCGATCGGGCTCGGAAGCGATCGCCTTTTCAAAATCCAGCTTTTCGCAGCCGAGCGCCACTTCTAAATGATAGTGCAGCCAAGCTCGTTTTACCGGGTTTCGCAGCATTACAATTAGCTTAACATCCGGGAAGCACTTGTAAACCCGCTCTGCCACTAACGGATGATAAATATAGTAAGCAGTCATCTCCCACAGCAACACCTTTTCACCCGCCACACTGCGAGTCAACTGCTTGCTGTACCAATCAACGCCCCGCTCAAAATTCAAATCAAAAAAGTGAATTTCGCGGGAACCTTCTTTGAGAATTTGCAAGTGATTTGCGAGATAGCCGGAGAGAGGTTCCGTGCCACACTTTTGAGCGCCAATAATTAAAAAATCTGGTTCCTGCTTATTTTTCAACTGATCCGAAATTTTGGCATAGGCGGGATTATCATTATTCAATGCGTGAACTTTCTCGGCTGGTTCTGGTAAATCCGCCACCTGCATTTTGCCATCAAATTCCCAGCGGTAGGGCGGACAAAGAATCGTTTTTTGGCTTACAGTCGATCGCACGTACAGCGGATAAAGGTGCCAATGATAATCATAGGCGTAAGCCAAACTCTTCTCGTAAACCCCAGCATTCACGTAATACTGACCATTGCCTAAATCCAACCTGTCTACGTGCAGGCGGATTGTGCCTTTACCTTCCGCCAGTGGCAGCAATCTGCCCATTTGATTAGTATTAGTCTCAAAACAACTTTGACCGTCTTCCCGGCTGATTGTCACGCCAAAAATAGCAGCCGAAATTGGCTTCGTGGCAGAATAATTAATTTCCACAGTAATAGGATCACCACTGTTTATCTCCTCATCCGGCAACACTTTAACATCCGTAATTTCTACTTCTAAAGAACCGAATCGATTGTCATTAATTCGCAGTTGCGAACCCGTACTCGTCACTTCAGGAGGACGCATGGGAGTGCGTTTTTCGGTTGCTGGGCGCATTTCCGACAAATACTGACCGACTACCACTTCTGGTTCCCCGTAAGCCACGATTTCACCTGATTTCAGCCACAAAGCCCGATCGCACAGTTTATGAATTTGCGCCGCGTTGTGAGAAATCAAAACAATCGCGCATCCTTGATTCTTAAACTCCGTGATTCTGTTCAAACATTTATTTTGAAAAGCCACATCACCAACCGACAAATGTTCATCAACTAACAGCACTTCTGGATCGGTGTGTACCGCCACCGAAAAAGCCAGCCGCATTTGCATCCCGGTACTGTAAGTCCGCAGCGGACTATCAATAAACTGTTGCAATTCCGCAAATTCAACAATATCATCAAACCTGCGGGCCGCTTCCCGACGAGTCAAACCGGCCACCACCGCACCCACAAACACATTTTCTCTGCCCGTTAAATCCCAGTGAAAACCCGCACCCAAATCCAACAAACCACCAATTCTGCCATTAACTTCAATAGTTCCTTCTTGAGCATGGCCGATACCGCCAACAAGTTGCAGCAGCGTCGATTTTCCCGCGCCATTCTTGCCGAGAATTCCCAGCATTTCGCCGGGAGAAACAGTGAAATTGATATCCCGCAGGGCCCAAAAAGTCGCCTGCGGTTTCATCCGCCGAAAACCCGCCAAAGCGGCCTGCATAATCGTATAAGGTCGATCGGCAGAGTAGCGGTTGAAACGTTTCCCCAAACCCTTGACCACAATAGCTTGACGCATTTACAATTCCTCCACAAAAGTATTGCTTTGCCGTCTAAAAATTCCCAGTCCGATCGGCAAAAGAGCAGCCACAACCAAGCTAAGAATTAACAGCGCCAGCCAATCCGGCTGCGTACCTTTGAGCAGTATGGCGCGGTAAGCTCCCAGCAGTGGCACCATAGGATTTAACTGATAAAGAGGCTGAAATTGTTTCGGTACGCTGTTGAGGTCGTAGAAAATCGGAGTCAGGTAAAACAGCATCTGCAAAACTACGCCCAAAGTGTGCTGAGTATCGCGAAAAGTGACATTCAAAGCGGCGAGGGGGTAGGCCAAACTGACAGTCAAAATAAACTGAATAGCCATCAGCAGCGGCAACACAAACAGCACTGCACTCGGCGGAACTCCATCAAGTGCCAGAAAGATAATTAACACCGGCAAAGCTAACAGAAAGTGAATTAGCCCCGTCATAGTCGTGACTACCGGCAAAATTGCCGTGGGAAAATTAGGCTGTCTGATTAGCGCTTTATTGTTGGTAATTAATCCCGTTGCTTGAAATAATGCGGTTTGAGACCAACTCCAGATTAACAAACCGCTGAAAGCAAAGGAAGAAAATTTCGGAACGTTAATCGGTATAACAGAACGAAATACAAATGAAAATACAGCTAACTGCAACAGCGGATTGATTAAAGTCCAAGCAATCCCCAAAGTCGATCGCTTGTAAAGTAATTTTATATCGCGATCAACCAACACCCGCAGCAAATCGAAGAAATGAGCGATTTTGCGCCTGTAACCCACCCTTGGAACACTTCTCATCGCACACCTCCGGCGACTTGCTCAGGTTCCGACTGTAGCTGCTCTTCCGGCTCAATCTCAGCTAACTGCTGCGCCTGCAACTGCGCTTTTCTGTAAGCAAAAGGACTGTCGAGAGCTCCCAGCAACTCGCTGACTACCAACTTGCGCGGCAGCAAACCCGGAACCCCCAAGCGGCGCACCAGCCACCAACCAAGCCACTGAAACATAGCAAATTTCCAAATTTCCCAGCGCGGCACAGTGCGGTTGCGATCGCACGTCAGTAAAAAAGCCCCAAAGCTGCGCCCGTTGTCCTGTAACTGCCGGCTCAAAGCCTCGGCGCTGCGTCTGTGGCGATGCCACACAAAAGCTCTCGGCTCATAAAAAGTCGAGTATCCCTTCGCCAGAATCCGATGAAACATCTCAATATCCCCAGCACCGCAAGTCGCAGTACCCACATCGAGAGCAACGTCAAAATTGCCCACAGCCTCGAAAACTTGCCGCCGGAAAGCCATATTCGCCCCCACCCCGTATTTGCTCGCCCACAGCAACTCCCGCGTCGAGAGCTTGCTACCATCAAATTTAAAACTGTCGAGGTATTGCAGCATTCCCCCGTAGCGGAGTTCAAATTGAATTTGAGCCTCTGTTTCTAGTTCCGCCGGCGCGACTAAACCGCTAACTGCCATAATTTCTGGGTCAGCAAACGCCGCAGCAATACCCCGCAGCCAACGGCGATCGGGCCGCACGTCGTCGTCAGTAAAAGCAATAATCTCATGCCGCGCTTCCGCGATCCCGCGATTGCGCGCCCAGTCCAATCCGGGCCGTTCTTCCTTGACGTAGCGTACCGGTAATCGCGCGACTAATTCAGCGGTGCTGCTGGTTGCAGGAGCGTTGTCTATAACGATAATTTCGCGGTGCGGATAGTCGAGGGCGAGCAGAGCTTCCAGAGCGCCTTTGAGCAAATCTGTGCGATCGCGCGTGCAGATGACAACGCTAATTGACGGCAGGTAGCGATCCGCCACTGCTTGAGAAACAGCGCCGAACTGCTCTCCTAAAGTCGATCGCACCAACTCTTTTCCTAACTGATCCACAATTGTTTGTCGCACTCGCTCAGCGGAAATTGTTTGTTCCCAGGGATTGTTACTAACAGAAGCCCAGCCCAGAAGCCGTCCCCGGTAGCGAACTAAAATGCGAACTCCTTCGTATTGTTCGAGTTGCCTAATCGGATTAATCTGTTCGGTAAACTCAATCTCCATCACTTTTATTGCCATAACTTGCTCCTGAAAATTTTGCAGCGGGCACTAGATAGAAAACTTTTGACTTGGGACTTTTAACTTTGGGGTCGCAACTTTCCAATTTCCCAACTTTTGAGGTTTGAGTTTTTGGCTTCACTTCCCCGAATTCAGTAGATATGAACGAAAAAAAAATCTTCTAGAGGCTAGTTTAGCTAAGCATAACCAGATATAAGCGAGAAGATGAAGGCACTCACCTGGCCGAATCATGTAATCTTTATTTGTACCTATTTACTTAGCTCTTAATTGCTAACTCGTAACTTTCAAAAGCAACTAAAGGTTTTTCTTCAAGCGTTTCAGCAGTGCGGGGCATACCGTTAACCGCGATCGCCCCAGCCAGCGGTTGAGCAAAGTGAAGCGCCAGAATCGATCGCAAGTGAGCGCCTCGCAGCGGTTCCGCGCCTGCTTGCGGAAAAATATGGCCGACTGCTAGTTGGTCGTAATACAGGTAAACCCCAGCAGGTCGTTCCGCATCCAGCAGACTTTCTGCCACTTCCCAACCTTGCTGCAAATCAATGTTAATTTCATATCCGCCCAAATCAGCACGGGCCGGGCCTCCTTGCATAAAACTAGAAATAGCAGAGCGACTTTTTAGCTCATCAATCACACCCCGCAAATACCAATAACCGCGCAATTTTGCCCGCAACCACCGCCAAGTTCCCCGCATCCCCAAGCTTTCCAGCAAATCCAGAGATTTCCTGACTCCTACAGCCAGCCAATCCAGAACCGCCGGCCAGAAAAACGCGATCGCCACCACAATCTTGTCTACCAAAAAAGCAGGAGTTTCGTAGTCTTTTATTTGCAGCGTCGGTCTGAGTTCGGGGTGTCGGCGGCCGATTAAAACATCAGATCGCCCTTCCTGACGACATCGGCCAAAAGAGCGATCGAGATTATTAGTTTCGTGTTCGTAATGATAGCCCACAGCATCCTCCGCTACAGCAAAAGGTACACCAGCTTTCAGCAAACGCATCCCAAACTCGTAATCTTCTCCGCCGCAGTTCCCAAAAGCCGAATCAAACCCATCGACACGAGCAAACAGTTCTGCATCCAAAGAAAGGTTGCCGCTGAGCAAATCTAGATAAGTAAATCGGTGATCGGGTTGGCTCATCTGATAAAACTTCTCTTCCCACCACGAGCGCACTTCCACGTCAAAAAACGTAGTTCCTCCGTGCAACTTAGGCGGATAGGGGCCCATGACAGCCGCTCCCGGACGCAAAGAGTGAACCCGCGCATGGCTTTCCACCAAAGGTGGCAGCGCTTCGATATCGTCGTCGAGAAACAGCAGCAATTTCCCGGTAGCCGAAGCCGCTCCCGTATTGCGGGCGATGGCAGCACTCCGGCAATTTACCTCGATCACCTGCAGTTTAAACTGAGGTTTGTAGTCTTGTAGCATTGCCAAAGTATCGTCAATGCAGCTATCTGCCACTACAATAATTTCCATCAGGTCGATCGGATAAGTCTGCGAGTGCAAAGCATCAAGAGCGCGCCGCAGCGAAGAACTTCGATTGTGGCTAGGAATAATTATGCTAACTGTTAGATTTTCCATATTTACATTACAACAATTAACTTCATCTGCATTTCATCTCCCTTCTTCTGCCGTTAAAAATAATCTAAAAATCCCTATTCATTGCTCCCCTTAATTTTTTGTAACAACTTCCGAGAAGCAAAATAAGCCCTCGGCCCGCTAATGCAGCCCCTGAATTGAGCCCACAGCAAATCCCTCGGAACCGCATCCGGTTGCTTTCGCAAAGAAGCAATAAATTCAGGAATTTGCTTATACCGCAGCCATCCCCAAGCTAATAGAGGCACACTGAATTCTCTGTTGATTACAAACAGCCGCGTCCAGAAAGCATAGACTCCGATTCCGTAGCCTCGGAGCGTTTTTTGCAATTCTTCCCAAGTGCGGCGATGGCGGTGCCAGCTCAATGCTCTCGGCTCGTAGACAATGCAGTAGCCCGCGCGCAAAATGCGGGCAAAGAGTTCACAGTCTTCGCCACCCACCGTGGGTGTTCCCGCCCCCAAAGCTTCGTCAAACAGGCCAATGTAGTCGATCGAACTTTTCCGCAAAGCCATACTCGCCGAAACTCCCACAAGATGCACAATCAGAGGATTGCACTGCGCCCCATCAAAAACTCGGCGCTCAAATCCCCGCCCGTGGGGGCTGTACCACTCAAACCATTCTTGCGCTTCGGTTTCCAGTTCCAAGGGCATCACCAGCCCCGTGACGCACATAACTCGCGGATCGCTAAAATTCCACAAGAGCGATCGCAGCCAGTTCGGATCGGGGGCAGCATCGTCATCTGTAAACGCTACGAATTCGTGTTTAGCTTCGCGTAAAGCTCGGTTACGGGCAGCGCTGGAGCCTGGTACGTCTTCGCGCACATAGCGGACTTGTGGGTAATTTTTGATTAGTTCCTTGGTAGCGTCCGTGCTGGGACAATTGTCAATTACTAAGTATTCCTGACCCTCGTCTGGGAGCTGCATCAGCGCGTCAAGAGTGCGCCGCAAATCTTCCGGGCGATCGCGCGTGCAAACTGCTACTGTGGCGATCGGCATTGCCTGCACAGGCCCGCGTTCGTCCCATGCGAGGGTATCGTAGAGCCAATTTTTCCACAAGTTGTCCCCCGCAGCTTTCATCAGTGTTTCCCGCAATTGGGAGCCGTCGGCGCGACCTCCGACGAGCGACAATAGAGCTTGGCCGATCGGTTTTCCGTGCAGTCGAATTAAAACCAAGGCTTTGCTGTAACGCTCCTCAACCGTAATTTCTGGCGGGAGTTTGGAGATTTCCAGCTCAAGAATAGCTGTTGCCATTTTAGATTTTAGATTTTAGATTTTAGATTGCGAAAAAATCCTAGATACTCCGTATATTACCGGATGTATTTTAGCAGAAATTGTTTTAGGGGATAGCAACTTCTCAATGCCATACTTGCCGAGATTCGCGATCGCGAATCAAACATAAAGCCTCATTTTGTTATGGCTATTATTTATTTTTACTTTCGATGACCCGCTGATGTCAAGTTTTTTTCCTACATAATATTTTTTAGCGAAAACCTTCGCACCTCGATGCCCGTGTCAATTGCAGGCGTTATTGGCCGTCTGCGCCATCCCCAGTCTCCCCATTAATACCAAATCTAAAAACCCGATTTTTTGATAAAACCCGGTTTGTGCGATCGCCCCTCATTTCAGCTTTAATTGCGATCGGGTACTATTCTCTAAAACATACCAAACAATTAAACACTCTCGCCCTTAAAACTTTCGCAATTAGTAATTATTCTATAACAATCCCAAGCCCTTTGTTAGAATATAGATGCAGCCCCTTAAACACTATTTTTTTAAAACTAAAATAAATAATAGGTAAAATTGTGCCTAAACAAATACCTTTTACGTCTTCTGTTGCTCATTTGAGCTAAGGATACATCCTATACAACACACTTTCTTAGTTCTACCCTCGACCCACATTAGCTATATTTTTACCTACTTATTTAATCGAAATAAATGAGTTGATATAGTCCCATTCATAGCACGTTAATTGAAGCAATATTATTCACTTATAATGTTTAATAAAGGCTATAAATACCGAGATTCAGCAGGCTAAACAAGTCAGTTCATCCTTCATTCGTTAATAAACTAAGCTCTAGAAACTACTGGTATCTCTAGGTTAAAATTGGCAGAACGACGACGCTCAGCCAGTTATCTAGAATCTGTGCAAAGCGCAGCAGTCATTTGCTGACGGCAGTCAAAAAACTGGAATCTAGCACAACTCCAACGATACTCTTCGAGAACTACGATGTGATGTTTGACGTGAACAAACCTGACGGTCAACTGGGTACAGTTAGACCGCAGGCTTCTTTTTCCTTTTTCGCAAAGGCTTTTTTGAGTGACGAAGTTCCCCCGCCACTTTCGTAATTTAGTCCAATCTTTTTGATAAGTTTGGCTGAATTTTCATCTCGATCTAAAGATTCTCCGCATTGACAGGAATGCCATCGCTCCGACAGTTCTTTAGGTACTTTATTGAGGCAATTCCAGCAGTGTTGAGAAGTCCCCTTGGGGTCAACAAATAAAACGCTTTTGCCCAATTTCCCAGCAACATATTTGAGGACAGTAGCAAATTGACCGTGAGCCGCATCAAGCATTGATTTATTCAAACCACTTTTAGCTGATTGACCGTTTGGCAAATAAACCCAATTGCCATTCTCAATATCAGTCTTAGGCAGGGCGCGTCTAGTCAGATTCCTAATGCTCAAATCTTCAATTATTAAAACATCACATTCACCAAATAGTTCGTGTGCTGTTTTGAACTGAAAATCACGTCTCGCCCTGGCTACAAATTGATGAAGCCTAGAAATCTTACTCTTGATGCTCTGCCAAGGTTTAGAACCCTTAACCCTATTAACTAGCTTCGCTTGAACTCTTGCTAATTTCTCAGCATATTTCCTTAAGAACCTAGGGTTTTCGATTCTATCGCCCGTGGAAAGATAGACATAATTGGTGATTCCCAAGTCAATACCGAGACTGTTTTCTTCGGTCGGTTGAATTTCTGCAACCGTTACGGGAACCGTTTTATGTTCTAGCGTTAGGGAAATATACCACCCATCTGCTTCTTTGATAACCGTTCCGGTCTTAACCTTGAAACCTGTCGGTATTGGACGATGAAAAACCATCGGGACTTGACCTATTTTTTTGAGGTCAATACAAATCCTATTTTGCTCATCCTTGATAATATCGAGATTATCTAATTGAGGGTAAGTAAAAGATTTGTAGTAAGGGAAATCTTTGAATCTTGGTTTACCTCTACGATTACCGTTTTTATCTGGTGTTGTAAAATTTGAAAAGGAAGTTTCCACTCGGTTAACCACATCCTGCAAAACCTGAGAATCTAGGCTTTTATAATCAGGCAATAGCTTCTTGGTATTTTTTAAGTCAGCTAACTGTATGGTTTGCCATTGCACATAACCGCCTTCAACGTTTGAGAAAATATCACCCTTTTTCGTTAAAGGATTACCCAATTCATCTTTTTTTCTGCCATCTCTAGTTTGTACCCTGATCAAAGGGATATTTTGATAGATTTCCTCAATAGGAACTATGGATGCAGTCAGAGGGCAAGCGTTAATAGGCGTTCTCGTTGACTCCCACCATCTAAATCTTTCACTTAGTCGGTAGTTGTATTGCCTACGGCAAAGCTCTAGGTGTGTTGTAATGGTTGTTAGTTGAGCTTTTGTGGGTTTAAGGCGGTATTTGTAAGTTAGCTGCCTCAGAAACTTCCTTTTTCGACCTTTTCATAGTATAGTTGGCGTCTCTCACAATTGCAATACTGATAACAAGAAATAATCAAAATTCGTAAACAATATAAGTCTGTTGCAAGTTGTTAATCTGGAAACAGATTTCCTGCGAGAGTTAAAAATTTTTTCAACAATTATGAGGTATATTAGCAGTCATGTGTTCCCGGTGTATAATTGTCGGTCTTCGTCCGCGACGACCGACGCTTCTGGACATCACGCTCGGTAATTTATTCGGGGTACTCCGTGCAAGCACTCCGATACATCCCCTCTAAATATACGCCCGGGACTTCCCGGCTGTTAGTTAAAACCCAGCTATTACACTCTGTTTAAGCCACCACGGCTTAGCTGACAAACAACTCAAAAACCCCCACCCCAAAAAATACCCAAATGATAAAAAACCGAAGATTACCGACTGGTTGGAGACTCATAGACCTGAGATTATTTGTGGCAAGTTAGTGGGATTTGTACAGAATAAATATCCTCCATTGTCGGGGGATTGATCTGGCTATGTTTGGGGTAAAACAAAAAAACACATCGTTTTGTCCCCTAGTCAAGGAGCGGAGTAAACAAACCTATTATGGGGCAGTCAGCCGATTTTAGATTTGAGTTTTGAGACTTCGGCGAGACGTTGGGTGAGCCGTCGAGTCGCCCTCAGTCGAACGATTTGAGATTTACTCTACAGATGAATCTGGAGCTTGAACAAGAGTCTAAAACTTTGGGCTGCGGGCGATTCCTGTCGGAAACTTATATCCGTTTTTGGGCGGGGTCAAAAAGCCATTTAAACTCTCTCCTCGATAGCCACAAGGTTTGCTTAGAAGAATGTATCAAACTTTTACAAAGAAAGCGATCACACTCATAAAGTCTCTCTCTGCCCTGACAAAAGGAGTTAGCTAGCACGATGCTGGTTCTCCGTTTTTCTGATTGGACTATACACCGCCCTCACCCCTAAAAATGAAGAATTGTAAAGTTTTATCAAGATCTTTGGCCATCTGAATTAAAATCTTCTCATAAAAAAGACTAGCTTTTAGCAGGCGCAAATTGTGAAAAAAGGTTTAAAACTCAGAATATGAGATCGAGTTCACTACTCTTACATGGTGCAATAAAATGTAACTTTTGATGCCAGAACCAGTAGCATGAACTTTGTCGAAGGCCGAATGCCCGTCCGGCCAATGCCTTCGGAAAATCGCTTTCTTGGCGCTGCATCAAATCTTAAGTGCAATTACTTTCCTTGCACGAGAGCCGGAGCCTTGGAGCAAACATTTAACTCCAGGGCTTACGCACCACAACTTTAGATAAACCGGGTTTTTTTACCGGGAGCGAGGGCGGCAACAAAGTGTTTTCGTTCATCAAACCCGGTTTCTGCGTCCGAGACTGAACTCGATCGAATGAATGCAGTCGCAACCAATGTTTAAATGTGGCGATACTGCAAGTTGCGTGCAAAGCAGGGAGCTAACCGCAGTGATGGATCTCGATTGTTTACCTTACGGCGCAGGCCACGCACAGGAAGGGGTCTGTCTGCTAGTCCGAATGGGGCCGCACCGCATTTTACTCGACTGCGGTATAGAGGATATTGCACCGCTGTCAGCGACACTAAATCGATCGCTGCCAGCCGATTTTGTGGTGTGTACCCACGCCCACTCCGATCATGCCAGAGGTTTGCTAGCACTCCATCAATCTTTCCCCCACTTGCCAATTTACGCCAGCGAAGTGACAGCGCGACTGCTACCGCTCAACTGGCCAGAACTGGCTCAACAGCCAGAGTCCCGGTTCTGTCAGGGACTGCCCTGGCAGTCGCCGCTCGAAGTGCGCCCTGGACTGAGCGTGCAGTTGTTCCCGTCGGGTCATTTGCCCGGAGCGGCGACTGTGCTGCTGACTTATGCCGCCCCGCACCGCACCTACACAGTGGTTTACACCGGCGACTTTTTCCTGTCCAATTCTCGTTTGGTGGAAGGTTTGCCCCTGGGAGAACTCAGGGGCATGAAGCCGGATGTGTTAATTTTGGAAGGCAGTTACGGCACGGCGCGCCACCCTCACCGCCGACAGCTAGAAAATCAGTTAGCCGATCGCATCCACCGCGCCATCGCCGACGGGTACTCCGTACTGCTGCCCGCGCCGGCCCTTGGTTTGGGTCAAGAACTGCTGATGCTGCTCCGCAGCCACCACTACTTCACTGGCCGCGACTTGGATATTTGGGTAGACGGCACTGTCGCCGACGGGTGCGACGCTTATCTGGAACTGTTACCCCAATTTCCCACCGCCGTCCAAAATTTTGCTCTGCACCAACCTTTGTTTTGGGACGAAAGGGTGAAACCCCGCGTCCGCCGGCTCTCTGCCGAACAACGCCCCGGATTGGGAGCCACGCCCTGTATTGTAATTACAGACAAGTTAGCTGATTTGGGTTTGTATGTTGCCGATGGCACAAATCCTTGGATTTTGCTCGCCCCTCAAAAACCCGGATATCCCGTCAGCGACTGGCTAGGCAACAGGCCCCAATTTGGAGTCACAAGTGTCGAAACTTATCTGCTAGCCGAACACTGCGACGGGCCGGGGACTACCCAACTCATCCACAATTTGCGCCCCCAGCACGTAATTTTACTCCACGGTTCCCCTGCATATTTGGCTGACTTGGCTAACTTGGACGAGCTGCGAAACCGCTACCAGTTGCACACTCCGGCGGCAGGAACACTTGTCGAATTGCCGATCGGGGAAATGTTTTTGCAGCCCGCTATCCCAGAAACTAACTATGAGGGAGAACTCAGCGAATTGGGGACAGAGGTAGCAATTAGCTTGCCGAGTCCGATTACAGCCGATCCTCGGTGGGCCAATTTTGCCGATACCGGTTTGGTAGAAGCGCGCTGGCAAGGCGAAGAACTGGTACTGCGGGGCATCTCCCAGCGGGAACTCCTTTTTCAAGGCAGCGCCGTTCAGGCAAACCTCGAATGCTGCGGCAATTGCCAGCACTACCGCAGTCAGCGCTGTTGGAACCAGTCCAGTGCTTTGTTTGGCTTTAAAGTAACCCCCGACGGTTTCTGTCCGGTGTTTAAAGCGATACCGGAGTCGGAACTTTTCCTAGAAGATGGCGAAACAGACGGCGAATAAGCTGTCTGGCACCTCTAAACCAGCCTGCAGGCAAAGAAAACAAAAGAACAGTCCTCGACGCACCCCGACAAAAAACCCGGTTTAAGCAGGGGTAAACTGTCGCGTATTGAATTTTTAAACTACTGTGTACTTACGCTCTTGTGAGGTGGGCAGGAGATTCCGCCATCAAGCTTAAATTTAAAGGCAAAATAGCTTATGTGGTCACAACCCAGAATATGTTTGGCCTAAACCGGGTTTTTTCCATAATTTCTCCACAAAAAAGGGAGAAAAGTCGTTTTCTTTTCCCCCAAGTTTTCCTTGTGCCTCAAGCGCGAGCTCAAAACTATTCCAAATTCGAGTCCGGGTAGTGATTGCGAATTTGTTCGGCTTCGGGACAATCGTCAGAAACTAGGGGTTCGCAGTTAGTTCGGGATACCGAAGCCAACTTCTGGGACACAGCTCCAATACTTTCGAGACGCACCATTTCTTCCCAGGAGCTGATTTCGTCTTCTTCGTCGGTTTCGTAGCGCAGCGTGACTAGATCCCCTTCAATATCTAGGATACGAGCGCGCTCTATCCAACGTTGCTGATCTCGAAGAAAAATAGAAACCTCACGACCATCACAACAGAGTTGATAGATTTTGCGCTGTAGCATTTGTCAGTTCTCCTGCGCAGTGTAACTTGCTTAAAATATGGTCTGTTTACCGTAACGTACTTTGGGTTTTACATCGGAAGGCACAGCCGTATGGACTGGCCAGTTTCACGTTTTCCGCAACTTTTGTACCGATGGGAGTTACCAAATTCGATTTTACCACCAAATCTATCTAGTACGCCATTTATCCAATTACAGGTTTTGCAGTCAGTGGCATCCCTCGTGAGAGGCATTTGCCAGCATAGATCGAAGCATTAGGAGTTGACGACGGCAGGCGATTAACAGCGACAATAACAACAGACTCTGCCTCAAAAATCTCGCTCTCTTATGCCTCAAGTCCCCCATAAACAAGAGTGTTTCGACGTTTGTTCGATCGCCCACTAACGCCGTCAAGGCTCAATCTCAAATCTCAAATCTCGAAACGAAAGCTCTAAAGCGACACTCAAACAGCGACAATAAAAACAGACTCTGCCTCAGATATCTCGCTCTCTTATGTCTCAATTCCCCCAGAAACCTCTTGTTTGGAGGTTATTTCTAGCCCCCAGTACCCTCTGTGAACTAAATCTAAAATCTAAAATCTAAAATCTAAAATTTAAAATCGATCGCCCACTAACGCCCTCAAGGCTCAATCTCCAATCTCTAATTTCAAAGCGAAAGCTCTAAAGCGACACTCAAACAGCGACAATAAAAACAGACTCTGCCTCAGATATCTCCCTCTTTTCTGCCTCAAGTCCCCCATAAACCTTTTGTTGCGACGTTTGTTTGATCGTCCACTAACGCCGTCAAGGCTCAATCTAAAATCTAAAATCTAAAATCTAAAATCCATTGCTCGGAGTGTGATAAAAATCACTGACAGCAGGCAGCCCCTAAATGTAGAAAATGGTGGCGGCCAACAACTAGCTTCAAAACGGGCAGCGGAACCTGTGGCGGTTAAGCTAAAAGAATTGCGGTTCCGTTCAAAACAAATTGGAGTCATCGCTCGTGCGTATTAAGGAGGCTAATTGATGGTGTACGCAGAAAATTGGTCGCAGCCGTCTATCTTGGAGCTAGCGCGATCGGGCAACTTTCAAGCCCTAAATTACTGGATTGACAGCTTGCTGCGGCCCGAAGGGATTTATGCCCGCGTCGAACAGGCTCAGGCCGGCTGCGTCCAAATCCTCGTAGAATTCCAGCGCGAATTTGCGCCAGATACTACATTACTCGGGAGCACTCTCCGGGAAGGCTTAGTCAAATTTATTTGCCACCAACTCTGGAGACTGAACTCGCCAGCAGTAGAAGGAGTGCGAATTCACGCGCGCTTGGCTGGGGATGCAGACATTCTCTGGAAACAGTCAGTGCGAATTGTGACTCCGGCAAACCGCCAGCGACGGCGTTACCGTTCCCTACCGGCCGTCGATTGGGTTAAATTTAAAACGTATCGTTCTCTGCTGCTAGTGGGATCGGCATTTGCCTCATTTATTTTAGGGTGTTGGGTCAGCTACCACGAAGCTGTGACCCTGCGGTCAGTAGCCCCAGTATCCGGGTACCAGCAAACTGGGGTAATGTCGGGGCCGCCTCCAAAACGTGCGGATACCGTGCAAGCGGCCTTAGAAGTGGTACCAGTAGTACAGCAAAAGCAAGTTGCTAATCCTTACGACCCAACAGTAACGCTGATGTTCGGAGGAAATGTGAATCTATCGGATGCGCTCGGAGCATCTGCTGCCAACGATCACCAATGGGCTTTCGCCAATATGGACGAGTACCGGCAAGCAGATGTGGCGATGGTTAACCTAGAAAACTCCCTGACTCGCTCTACATTGGGGTCTGGCAAAAAACAATTAAATTTTAAAGCCGATCCAGAATCGGTGAAAGTATTAACAGCCGGAGGAGTGGATATTGTCAATCTGGCAAATAGCCGCGTTATGGATTACGAGGAACCGGGGCTGGTGGAGACGATGAATACTCTAGATAATAGTGGGATTCAACACCTGGGAGCCGGCAGAGATATTAAAGAAGCGAGGCGTCCAGATATTATTGAAGTTAAGGGTCAGCGGATTGCCTACCTCGGTTATTACGATGCCGAGCTTCACGTCGCTGACCAAGGGAAAGCGGGCACTAACCCCCGCCGTAACAATCGCGTGGCCGAGGATATTCGAGCTCTTAGGGGTCAGGTAGACTGGATTATTGTTAATTACCACTGGGGAGTCGAATTGGCCGATTATCCGGGCGACTGGCAGATTGATTTGGCTCGGTTCACGATCGACCAAGGAGCTGATTTGGTAGTGGGACACCATCCCCAGGTACTGCAAGGTGCAGAAATTTACAAGGGCCGGCCCATAGTTTACTCGCTGGGTAATTTTATATTCGGCGGCAATGCTCGCAGGGATTACGATACCGCAGTCCTGAAAGTATCGCTCAAAGACAGGAATATGAAGGTAGAGTTTCTGCCTGTGGAGGTGAAAAATTTTCAGCCGAAGGTGGTGAAGGGATCCGCAGCCGATCGCATCCTCAAACGTGTCGAGCAAATTTCTAGTATTTTCGATCGACCGATGCAATCTTCTGTAGTTCTCGATGCCCTAGTTCAGCCAGGAGCGGCATCAAAAACTCCAAATTCGACCTTGCCAGGAGCAGCCAAGAGCGGTACATACCAGCCTGGGCGAGGTTCTGGGGCCAGCGACGGTGAAAGCACTCAGCAAGGCCCCGGACAACCCAAACCTACTTTGATTTTGCCGGCTTTGCCGGCTGCGCCCCAACAGCCGGACAACTCCTCATTTTTCCCGAACGGGACAGGGCCTGCAATTGAGTCAAATCCGCCTCCGAATCAAAATTTGCCGCCGCGCATCTACCCCACTCAACCTCAAAATCCCAGCCGGGAACCAGAGCCGTTTACAAAAGAGCCATTCATCAAAGAGCCGTTTATTTCGCCCCCATCTCCCAGTCAAGGAGCAGTGCCGAGTCCCCAAAGCTATCTTCCCCCGAATCGGGCTGTATCTTTTGAAGTCGCACTCAAAGAGCAGCCGGCCTCGGCGATCGTTCCAGCTACCACCAGCAACCGCTCCAAGCAGCGGATCGCCCTGCCTCCTATAGCTGGGAGCATTGGTTAGCCGGTGGGGGCCGGAGCGAGGATGCAGGGGGAGGATAGGGGCGGTAATGGGTGAACATCAACATACCAGCGACCAATTATTAACGATCGATTTACTGACAACCAATGATCAATGACCTACTACCGATGACAAATGTGTTTGCGATCGCGCTCAAGCAAAAGCAGTACAAAACCTATATCCTCTCCGACGAAACCGCTAACTCTACTCTAGAAGTTGTGCCGGAACGGGGCGGTATTGCCACTAGCTGGCTGGTTGAAGGCAAAGAAATCTTCTACTTGGACGCGGAACGGTTCGCCAATCCCGAGCTAACTGTACGTGGCGGGATTCCCATCCTGTTTCCCATCTGCAGCAATCTCCCCGACAATACTTACACCCACAAGGGAGTGGAGCGTAAGCTCAAACAGCACGGCTTTGCTCGAGACTTGCCTTGGACAATAGGTGAACAAGTTACGGAGGGTTGCGCCGCTATTACGCTGATTCTCGACAGCAGCGACAAGACGCTGGCTGTTTATCCCTTTGATTTCCAACTAGCCTTCACTTATCAGATTAAAGGCAATTCTTTGGAAATTTTTCAGCGATACACCAATCTGTCTGACGAACCCATGCCGTTTTCTAGTGGTTTGCATCCCTACTTTTTGGCTACGGACAAATCTAAGCTCCGCTTTGAGATTCCGGGGATGCAGTACAGAGATCAGAACACCCATTCCAAGGGTTACTTCACTGGGGTTTTTGACCCGACGCTGGATGAAATTGATGTTTCCTTTGACGAGCTCACTGGTCTGGCTGCTACTGTCACTGACGCGGCGAGCGGCTTGCGGCTGACCCTGAGTTACAACTCCAGCTATGGGAAGTTGGTTTTCTGGATGGTGAAGGGCAAGGATTTTTACTGTTTGGAACCTTGGACTGCTCCTCGAAATGCCCTCAACACTGGCGAACACTTGATTTATTTGCCGCCGGGAGCGACTTGCGAGATGCTGGTTCGCATGACTGCAAATTTTATTTAACAAAACACTTGCTATTTCAAATGAGGGGTGCTACTATTAGAAATTGTGTGCGGTAACAATGTTTTCGCGGGTCGCTAGCTCAGCGGTAGAGCATTCGGCTTTTAACCGATTGGTCTCGGGTTCAAATCCCGGGCGACCCATAAAAAATTTGTGAGTTAAGAATTTTGAGTTTTGAGCTGAATGCTCGGAACTCAAAATTTTGTTTTTTGAACTTTTAACTCTTTTGGCGTAAGTCCCGCGCTGTAATTGTACTCAATTGGGCGTCGGGATATAAGCCAAGCAAGGCTTGTGAAAAAGATCGACAAGTTCCTATTTCTGTAACAAAAAACGTGTAAAATATAACTGGTTGCGACCCACCCACTCGACTGCAAACAACAGGCTACAGTAGCAGTAAGATGCTTGGCCCCGGACAACTGCGAGAGAAAGGGGGAAAGAACAGACCGCTGGTTGACAAGGTACGCCCTGTTATGAAATATAATCCATGTTTGTTGTACGAAATAGTTTTTTGCCTTGGGAAACAGGGTTTCTGCGTGGGTTCCCTAGGAAGGGATAAAGGGTGTAAAAGCCCAGAGATGCTGTGTCAGACTCGGATCGTCTTCAGTGACGAATCTCTGTAATGAGATACCCAACAGAGCAACGGCAAACGAGACACGAAGCCCGAACTATAACGGTATTCCGTTTAGTTTGGGTATTTCACTATTATCCTAAGAATTGAGCTTGTCCAAAATTCACTGCCCAAAAATCACAAATAATTAGGAGGAATATCTATGGCGCTTGTACCTATGCGATTGCTGCTCGACCACGCGGCTGAAAATGGTTACGGCCTACCGGCTTACAACGTCAACAACATGGAGCAAATCCAAGCGATCATGCGCGCTGCTGACGAAACCAACAGCCCTGTGATTCTGCAAGCTTCTCGCGGCGCTCGTTCCTACGCTGGCGAAAATTTCCTGCGCCACTTGATTTTGGCAGCAGTTGAAACCTATCCTCACATTCCCATTTCCATGCACCAAGACCACGGCAATGCCCCCGGTACTTGCTATTCTGCCATGCGCCAAGGTTTCACCAGCGTGATGATGGACGGTTCTCTGGAAGCGGATGCTAAGACTCCTGCTAGCTACGAGTACAATGTTCAAGTTACTCGCGATGTGGTGAATGTTGCTCATTCGATCGGCGTTAGCGTTGAAGGCGAACTGGGTTGCTTGGGTTCTCTGGAAACAGGAATGGGCGAAGCAGAAGACGGCCACGGCTTTGAAGGTGCGCTTTCTCACGATCAGTTGCTGACAGATCCTGAACAAGCTGTTGATTTCGTCGAGCAAACCGGCGTTGATGCTCTAGCAGTCGCCATTGGCACTTCTCACGGCGCTTACAAGTTCACTCGCAAGCCGACTGGCGAAATTTTGGCAATCAGCCGCATTGAAGAAATTCACCGCCGCTTGCCGAATACTCACTTGGTGATGCACGGTTCTTCTTCTGTGCCCCAAGAATTGCTGGAAATCATCAACAGCAACGGCGGCAAAATCCGCGAAACCTACGGCGTACCTGTGGAAGAAATCCAAAAGGGTATCAAGTGCGGTGTTCGCAAGATCAATATCGATACTGACAACCGTTTGGCGATTACCGCTGCGGTGCGCGAAGCTTTGTTCGCCAAGCCCGATGAGTTTGACCCCCGCCACTTCTTGAAGCCGTCGATCAAGTATATGCAGAAGGTTTGTAGCGATCGCTATAATTCTTTCGGTTGCGCCGGTCACGGTACAAAGATTAAGCAAGTGTCTTTGGACGATTTTGCAGCTAAGTATGCTAAGGGCGAATTGAGCGCTCCTAAGAAGGCTGTAGCTGTTTAAGAATTTTAGGTTTTAGATTTTAGATTTGTCTGAAGTCTAAAGTTAGGATTGCCGGGTAGCTTTGAAGTTGCCCGGTTTTTGTTTGTGCGATTTTATGTATAGCAGTAGTTGATTATTCCCTCGATCAGCGGTTGAAACAGATCCTACACAAACTTTCGTCCCTCTCTCAGAGACTAAAGAATCAACGGGGTATTACGGTGACAAAGCAGGGCGCACAACGCGAATCAGTTTACCTTCCAAAGGTTCTGCGGCGACGATCGCGGTGTGGATTCGGTTAGCCAGCGCTTCCCAATTGCGATCGTTCGTACAGGCGATAATGCCAGCATGAAGGGGCTGTATGCGGTGCAGCCGAAAGAAATCTTTACGATTTTCGGTAAGGACGGCACGTTTTTCGCTAGTAGCAAAAGCTAAAACATCCGGGTCAGGAATTTTCTGATTGGCTCTGCCTGCTTCTTGAACAGTCAAAACATCATGTCCTAAAGCTCTCAGTAATTCTACAACAGGATAGGGATATTGCTCATCGGCATAGAGACGTGCCATCTGCTACAAATCCTCGTCCATCACTTCATCGTTTTCCCGAATTTCTGTTTCAATTTCATCGGAGAAAGCTTCGGCGTATGCCCAAGCGTTAGCAATATCAGTCGCAGATAGCGATAGATAGCTTGTGAGTAAATCAGCTTCGCTGTAGCCAATGCGACGAGCTTCTACAAGTCCCCAAACGGTGATGCGAGTTCCAGCAATGCAGGCACTCCCGCCACAAACATCAGGCGTTTTTTCAATACCGCGCCAAGGAGTAATTTTACCTTGAGATAGGAGTTGAACGACTTGAGCTTTTTCGTCGTCAGAGAGTGCCAGGAGTTGAGGCTCTAATTCTTTTAGCGTCATGGCAAACAATGGAATTGCGACTACCGATCATTCTATCGAACCGATCGCCCCATTTACCCGATCGCCCATTGCCACTCCTAGTAATTTGGGTGAAGGGCGGGGAATGCAAGCAACGGTTGTATCAATTACACTGCACGGGCGATCGCATATTGCCTCAGTACAGGTGAAATCGTGTAAAAATTTGCTTGTTGTTCAATCAAGCAGCGCCGCGATAGAGATTGCAGCGCATTTGGTAAATCTGAAGCCGGAATTCTGTCATTTTCTAGCAATTTTGCCCGGTTGATTGGCTGGCTTCCTTTCGCTAACAAGGATATTACTTGTTTTTCTAGTTCGGATAGGCGATCGAACTGCTGCTGTAAAACATCTTTCAAATCTTCCGGCAACAATATGGTATCATTTGGTAATAACTCTGTCACGCCTCCACCCAAGTCTTGAATCAGATTCGCCACGCTTTTTAACCATAGGGGGTTGCCTTGGTAACGATGAATGAGAGTTTCAGTGTTGTCGATTTCTTCTAACCCATAATCTCTGAGTATTTCCCGTCCGGCGGCGATGTCTAAACCTTTGAGTTGTAATGTACGAATGGCAGTATTTTGGCTTTTAACTTGAGTCACTTCTCTGGGTTGTTCCCAACCGATTAACAGAAAGCAGCTTTGATGGGATAATTTTTCTATTTGTTTGAATAAAGAGCGATATTCTTCGGATTCTGGTTTATATTTTCCTGCCAATTCGCCGCAACAGAAAAGGTTGTGAACGTCATCTAAGACGATTAAACAGCGATGGTTTTGTAAATACTTAATCAGCGGTAAGCGGTTTTGGTTTGTTGGGGATGAATCTTGTTTTTCGGAATGGGAAAAAAGCTGTATTAGGTTAGATTGAAATTTTTCTAGGGTTGGGAATTCGTCTAGAGTATACCAAACTGCATACTCAAACTCGTCTTTAATTTGTTGTACGAGTTGTACTGCTAGGGTGGTTTTGCCGATACCGCTGATGCCGGTGAGGGTGATGAGGCGGCAGTGTTGTTGTAGAATCCAGGTGGTGAGGGTTTGGAGTTCGGGCGTGCGATCGAAGAAATCACCCAACTCCGGCATTTCGCTTAAATCTTGATGTAGAGTTTTGGTTTGTTTTGGGTTAGCTGTTTCCTGATTTGGTGGCTGTGAGTTTGGTACTTCTGGTGGGTGTCTAGCTTGTCCGCAAATGTTGAAAATACTGCTCACTACAACATCTTGTGCAAAGTTTACGACATTAGAGTTTTGCAACCTCTCCATTGTGGAGCGAAAATTCGATTTACTGACTTTTTCCCCAAACTCTTCTGAAAGTATCTGCCATAATTCCGATCCGATTTCCCTGATGCGACTTTCAGAACAGTTAAAATCTTTTGCTATTTCTTTGTATGTCTCGCGTTGTAAAGTTCCCCGCAGTACCGCTTCCTGTAAATCGTCAAGGTGCTGACCTGTTTTCTCGAAAACTATGCGATCGGCGACATTTAACATTTCTTTAAGATTCATCTGGCAGGGAGATGCGAGAGTTTTGTGTATTGTAGCTTAGATTTCCGGCTTTTTAGTACATTTTCGTACAAAACTAGATAAGACAAAATGAAAGCAGGAGAAAATTGTCTGCAAAATAGAACATTTTTTGACTAGACAAAGTTTTAATTTATAAGGATAATTAGGAGAACTACAAAGCATAAATAAAGGTGTTTACCATGACAAGCTATGAGAGCGTAGCTAAGGCAGAACTCTTGTACTACCAAGGAAATGTAAATGCAAGAATGGGAAGGTTTCAGGATGCTTTATACCTCTACGATCAAGCTATAGCAGTCGATGGTAATAAGCCAATGTATTACAACAATCGTGCTGGCACTCTCAAGAGGTTAGGAAGATTGCAGGATGCAATCAAGCAATATGAAGAAATTATCCAGAAGTTTCCTGACTATGGAAAAGCTTTCCTTTCTATAGGCAGCACTAGCATTGAGACTGGTGACTATCAAGGAGCTATTTCTAGCTATCGTCGTTTTCTTTCTGCATACGAGAAGGGACAGTTCACCTTTAATCCGATAGTGGGAGGAGTCAATCATAGTGTGTACGGTGATGACTTACTAGAAACTGCACTGCTTACATCAATCAATTACCTTTCTGAAGAACAACAAAGGCTTGCACTTCAAGCTTTTCAGGAAGCACATAACTGAATCGAGTTGACTGAAAGCTGTCTATCTCAAAAATACTGAAAGTGGTAATTATGTGTCAACCAATTAGTGAAATTTCTTACAGGCTGTGGTTACTTACAAACCTTGAAAATGAAGGAAAAGGAGGCGAACTTCTAGTCGATTCCTATACTTTTGATCCCAATTTATCTCAAGGAGATGTCGTTCATATCGAGAAATGGAGGGTAGGAGTTAGAACAGATGATACATTACAAAACCAATCTTTCTCTTTTGAAGCAAGAGTTATGGAAATAAAAAAGGAGGTTGTGCGGAATCACAGCTTCGTTGTTAATATCATTTTGGAGTCACATAATAGAGAAACCATATCTCAACTAAGAGAAGCCCTGAGAGATAACAATCCAGAGCAATTTCCACAAGGAGTCTAGCACGATCGCCCATCTTGCCTATTCCGTTGACACTCGTGTTACTCAACCTCTTTTTCCACTGGCACTCTGAGCCATTTTCACCATTTCAAAGTGCGATGGTTGCACGCAGGGTGTGAAGCGTAGCTATCCCATAGGGAATCGCCCCAGCAAAAGAAAGGCAGATCGCCATTAAAACACGAGTTTAAAGGCTAAAATAAATGTATGTAATCTTAAACAAGCGATATGCCTCTCAGCGAGCTTTTACCCACCATCGATCAATTATCTCATCAAGATAAACTGCGACTCATTCACTTTCTCCTACTTGCAGTTGCCAAGGAACAAGGATGCAGCCTAGAACCTGCTGAAGATACTAATTCAGAAAATGTACTTTTGAATCAACTAGCATCAACGAGTGCAGTTGTATGGTCTCCACAGGCCGATCGAGAATCAGTTCAAGCATTATCAGAACTTCTACTTGCCGCCCAAGAATCAGCTCATGCTTAATAGTCAGCGATTTCCATTTATAGAGCGAATTGATAGCCTTGGGCGATCGAGTATCATGCCATATTTGCCAATCACTCTCTCCAACGGCAGCAACTCCGTAGAAGTGATGGCATTGTTGGATACGGGTGCAAGTGTCAACGTTTTGCCTTATCAGATTGGTCTACAACTAGGGGCAACATGGGAACAGCAAACCGTTCCTATTCAATTGAGTGGGAATTTGGCTCACAGTGAGGCGCGGGGATTGGTGCTTTCGGCTACAGTTGCTCAGTTTTCGTCGCTCTTGCTGGCATTCGCTTGGACTCGTTCGACAGATGCACCTGTAATCCTTGGACACCTCAACTTTTTCTCGGAGTTTAATGTCTGTTTTTTTCGTCACGAGTTAGCTTTTGAGCTTTACCCAAGAGAAAAATGAATTGTTTAAGCAATATGCGATCGCCCTTTCTTGTTTCTGATGAGCGATCGCCTAAAATGAAAGGGCGATCGCTGTTTGCTTTTTCTGATGACCGATCGCCCCATCACGCATCAAGAGCGATCGATGTCTGCAACCAAAAGCATCAACGTTAGTTTTAACTCACTGCAAATTCTGTGAACTGACGCATATAAGGTGGATGAAACCCAACCACAATGTCCGACTTCGGCACACCTATATTAACCAGCTCTTGCCCTAAATCGATTTCTGTTCCATTCTGCTGAATCCAGATTTTGCCATCCTTAATATCGAGATGTATAGGACAACCGTAAACTCGCTGTTTGTTATCCCAACCCACTCGAACAACTTGATAATGATTGTGTTCTGTGTCAAAAACAACTTGCACATCCACTTCTCCATAAGAAGGCTTGTAGGCAGCATATTTCGTGAGAATTTGTTTGATACAATCCCGATACTTTTCTATTTTTTCCATAAAACTATTACCTCTTCTTCTACGTCATAAACCAATAATTTTAACTGGTAATCTTCCACAACAGCGGTTGTAAATTCCCGCTTGAAGAAATCGTTATACGCCGTCAAAGGAATTGCCAAAAATAGATGACGTTGGGGATCTTTAAACTTGAGTGCTGTACGGTAGTTGATAAATTGTCCAACGGCTAAATGAAAATCTGTTATCGCTGAAGTATTCAAAAAGCTCTTGATTTCTACAGCAATTTTCTCGCCCTGCCGTTCGGCTGCCAGCAGACGTTCCGCCCCCAGATCGATTAACATATCAACTCCACCCACACTGATGGAAAGTGGGTCATCTGTAATCTGCCAACCATCCTTTTGCAAGGCAATCTTCACAACATCATGAAATTTATCCTTTGCTGACATAAAGCCCTGATGACAAACAATTATAATTATACTGGCATTAATTGAGATGTGTGAGTGCAATTCAGGTTGTTGACTCACCAAATCAAACATCGCGTGCGAGATCGCTATCGTAAGGCTTGTCCAAGAGAGTGCGATCGCCCCTCACACCAAATACCAAACACTGCGATGATTGTACAGAGTGCGATGCTTGAGTTAAACAAAAGATCGATCGCCCTATGGGCAAACATTTCTGCTAAAGTATAGCGCGTACTTAAATCAAACAGCCTACACTTGTGGAAAGAATTCCAAACGAGGCCTTAGTAGTTCGTGGCGGTCGCAATCGCCCAGAAGATATTAAACGCAGCACGGCAACTCACCCCAGCGGCATCACGGGAATTTCTGTAGAATGTGGAGTAGGATTATCTGTAGCAGAGTTAGCAGCAACAATCCCTCATGGACAAGTTGGTGTGACGACAGTAGGCGAGGTTCGATCGTCCGATGGAGATGTCATCCGTACTTCTGGCCGCAGCCCAAATCATGCAACATTAACTGGCTTAACACCAGAACAAGCAAGTCTGCTGCTGACACCAACGATTCCTAATCCATCCTAACAATCATCCTGAGTAAAGTAAAAATATGAAATATCCCAGAATCTTTGCAGATTTTCATAATGCGGATGAACAAGGTCGCCTTCGCCTAAATTGCGTTGGTACGATTGAAGATTTGAGTCACCAAAATATTAAGTTGGAAGATGGCAAATTTTTAGCATTGTATGACGAAGAGTTAGAAGTCGATGGCGTAGTGCAATATTCCGAAGAGGAAAGTCTTTGGGTTGCAGTAATTGATTGGAAGCAAATTAGGCAAGTAGAGGATATGCTTGTTCAAGCAACAGTCTAGTGCGATCGCTGGCTAAATGCGGGTATCAAGTAAAAGTTTCATTCCAAAACTTCCCATAGTTCGGCGACAGGAGCAATTAAATCTCCTAATATTTCACCGCTTCCTTTCATTGTGCCAAACACAGGGCGTGGGGTTTGGGTAGTGGCAGGATAGATAATCACTAATGGTTTCCCTTCATGGATGATGGTGAGGGGGGTTTTGGTACGTTCCCTTAAACCTTCTGCTTCTTCCTTCGCGTCCTTTGCGTCTTCGCGGTTCGTTTCTAACGCAAATACTCAATCCAAGCCGGCAAAACCTCCGGCGAACCGTACCACTTCCCCGGAGAACGAGGCGAATGCCAAACCCCCTCCAACACCAGATTTTCGGCCCCGTCCAAAACAGCAGCTTCCACCGGCGTAATTCCATCTCCCCAAGTTTCGCCTTTCCCCACAGTCAATTCATAACTTTTGTAAGCCAGCCAAGTCCCAAAACCGCGCTTGCCAAAAACAGCCTTCCCAGCAGCGCACACGTAGCGCACCTGGGGGTGAAAAGCCCCCGGATAATGAATTTTGACAAAATCTAGATTTTTGCGCGTCCAGCGCTCTTGAGAGACGTGCGGCGTGCCTAAAGTGATTAAAGTATTCACATAAGGGTGAGCTTCCCACAAACCTGCGTCCTCAAGCACGTCGCCGTGAATCGTGTAAGGCTTTTCGCCCAAATAGATGCGAGAAATCCAGCCGCCGGCGGAATGACCGACGAGATTGATCTGGGGAACGCCGTATTGCTGTAACATTTGTTTGACCGTGCGATCGAGCTGTCGCAAAATTGGCACCATCGACCGCCCACCAAAAGTCGGCAACCAATCTCCCTTGCCCAGAGGCACTGTTACTGTTGGGAAACCTCGATCGACCAGAGACTTTTCTAATTCCCGATAGTCGGAAGCAGCAGCAAAATATCCTGGTAAAATCACGGTTGGTAATGGCATGGTCAATTTTAGATTTTAGATTTTAGATTTTAGATTTTGCGGTCGGAGTGCTACGATCTGTTTTTCAAGTTAAAAGACACTTGCCAAAGCATCCTTTGGATTGCTAACATCTGCCGCTCGTTTAACCTTTTGCTTAGGGAATATCTACTTCTATGGCTCGCGAGCCGATTCAAACATGGTATTTTACCCTAGTTGTCGTTCACTTAGAAGACCGTTTTCTACTGGTACAAGAGCGCAAGTACGAGCAGCAGTGGTATCTCCCAGCAGGGCGAGTGGAAAAAGGGGAGACTTTGCTCGAAGCTGCTATGCGTAATACCTTTGAGGAAGCGGGCATTTCCATCATCGTTGAGGGAATTCTCCGGGTAGAGCACACAGTGATGCCTAGGGGTAATGTGCGCCTCCGAGTCATTTTTGTGGCTCGTCCACAAGATAAGACCCCGCCCAAGAGTAAGCCGGATGAGCATACTTTGTGCGCGGGCTGGTATTCTCTCAAGGAATTAGACCAGTTGTCGTTGCGGGGAGAGGAAGTTCGAGAAATGTTTCAATATATGGCCAGCGGCGCTCCAATTTATCCCATCGACTTACTCACCATCGAGGGAGCTCCTTTTAAAAATTACCGCTATCGCTGGTGAATCCATAGATTTTGGATTTTGGATTTTGGATTTTCGATTTGAGACTTCGGCGTGAGTGCGATCGCCCTTACGATTTTAGATTTACTTGCAGCGCAGTGAATCAGGGAGCAGGAACTTTAATTTACAATTTGTAGAATCGACCCTGACGCTAGTGTCGGGGGCTTGTACTCATTTTGGGGCGGGGCTACCGAGGGACTGCGGGCTGGGCTGACAGCCACTCGATCAGTTTTTTGATGGCGTAACCGAATTGGAAACGCCGATCCATCGAACTTGTCGATCGTGTTTAATAAATTTGGTTCAGTTTCGGGCCCATGAATTTTCATCAAGGTCGATCGGGCAACTTCGAGGGCGATCGTGCTAAAATTATACCTTTGAATTCCCAACCTCTCCTCATTAAAACGAATTTACACTCAATCACAACCACAACAATATAAATTACCAATCCCCCAATCACTCAATCTCGCAATCCCCCAATCTAAAATCTAAAATCTAAAATCTAAAATTTAAATGACTGACTCTTCCTCCCTAGCCAACACCCTTTCGGAACCGCTGCGCCAGCCTTTTTGGTGGGCAGCCCTAGCTTCTGTGGGCCTGCACGGAGTCCTCGGAGCAACCGCCCCAACGCTCTCAAACATACTTTATGGTGGAAATTCCTCAAAAAATATCCCCGGTTCTGTCGGCTTAGTAGAACTAACTCCAGCAGAAGCCGGCCGCCTGCCACAAACCATACCACCGAAACCGTCTAATACGCGATTTACGCCATTTTCGATCGCACCAGTTCCCCTTCGGCCAGCGCCCAAGTTAGCCCCGCCCTTGCCCCCCCCACCTGATACCATCAACTTGCCCGCCATGCCGCCGGGAATGCCCCCTCCTGGATTCTTTTCCCCTCTCCCTCCTTCCCCTCTCCCGCCCTTCACGGCCCCAACAGCCCCGCCACCTCCCAAAACTCCATCCCCAACAGTCAGAGCCCCCTCCCAGCCAATACCCACTTTCGTCCCACCCGTACCTCCCAGCGGTTTTCTTTTCCCGCCCTTACCTGGTAATTTCGATCGCAATATCCCGCCACCACCATCGTTGACAGAAGCGCCCCAGCTTCCCGGCGGCGGCTCGGAAGACGAAGCAGAGGCGCTCAAAAGGATTATATCCAGTAGAGGCGGACTGCCACTATTTCCAGACGGAGCTCCAGTCTTTACCCCGGAATTCCCAATTGGCAGGAATGTGGGACCCGATGGAGTACCAAAATTGACTCAAAAAGATCCCAATAAAAGGAATCTCATCGCAGAAACTCCCGAAGAAAGAATCAGGAGACAACAATTTGAAGAGGGACAGCGACAGCTAGGACAGTCCGGCCAACCGGGTTCAAACTTACCCACCGACAGAGAGACACTGCTGGCGGCTGGAGAGACCTATGTTGCTTTGTTTGAGAAATTTAAAAAGGCTTATCCTGACTTGGAAACGACGGGCCCGACTCCTGTGCCTGTCCCTTATCCCGTAACAGCTTGCTCACAAAAACTCCAAGGAAGAGCAGTTTTTGGAGCAGTTGTCAGCCCTCAAGGCTTGCTCAAGGCCGAGCCACAGCCGATCGTCCCCACGGGTTACGGTATTCTCGATAATGCGGCTAAAATTGCGATTATTAGCCCTTCTCTAACATTTGAAGCAGCCAGCACGCACAAGCTTTACCAACTGACTGTCGAGTTTAAGTACGACGAAAAAGTTTGTAGTGGCATTCCTCTCACCCCAACCAGGCCCAACCCACCAGGCCAGCCGCAGCCCGCGCCCGCGCCGACAGCGCCCAGCAGACCAACAGGCCAGCCGCCCTCCCCAGCGCCTACAGAAGTGAAGCCGCAGTTTGAGAAGCCGCCGGCCCCCTCAAACAAACCGCAGCCAGGGGCCCAACCGTCGCCGTCGGCACCCAAGCCCACGGCTCAACCGTCGCCCTCGCCTGAACAGAAACCAGCAGCGGAACAGTCGCCTTCTCCTCAACCGCAACCCGCCGAAGAGTCCCCGCAGCCCGAAGCTGCACCATCTCCCGCCGCCGAAGAGTCCCCGCAGCCGGAAGCTGCGCCATCTCCTGTCCCGGAAGTGTCGCCCTCGCCTGAAGCTGCGCCTTCTCCCGCCCCGGAAGTGTCACCCTCGCCGGAAGCTGCGCCTTCTCCGGCCCCGGAAGTGTCGCCATCTCCGGCCCCGGAAGTGTCGCCGGAAGCTGCGCCATCTCCTGCTGCTACGGAAAATTAATTGGGCATCCGTAATTGGGCATCCGTAATTGGCAATCGGATATGGGAATAGGTAATATCCAATCTGCTTGCTTCAATATTGTGAGTTAGTAGTTAGTAGGGTGCCTCAGCTTGAATATTTGTTGCTTATCCAACTAATTTCAACTTGCTAAGGCACCCTACTTTATCCACTAAGAATAAAGTAGTTTTTCGTCTGCCTGACCAGGCTTTGGATGATTGAAGTTTTGACTACAAAGCTAATTACCTATTCCCCTTAACCTCTCAATTGTATTGAACTTTATACATTTGAAATAAGTCGCCGCTTTGCTTTTTTACTACCTTAGCGCCAGCAGCTTTAATCATTTTTTCCCAATCTTCTATTGTCTCTAAAAATACTTCCCCGGCTCTATAAGTTTCCAAAATTGCCCAATCTTCGGCTAAAGGAGCATTGGGGTTGAGGACATCAAAAACAAAATGACCGCCCGGTTTTAGTACCCGCTTTACTTCTCCCATCACAATACTCCAATAGTCTATGGGATAGTAACAGCTAAAGCCTGTAGCGAGGCATAAATCGAACTGAGCCTCCTCGTAATTTAACTGGTGAGCGGGGGCCCATTCTACGCCTTTGAACAGCTTAGAATTGAGCTGAGGGCCGCGAGCGTTTAAGGCGTCTCGCGCGGCGCTGCTGATTTCTTGACCGTAAAAATAGGCCTCCCACTCCCGCCAAGGGTAGATGAGAAAGCTGACTCCGCACCCAATGTCTAAACAGCGCTGATTTTTTTGAGGTTTGGCAATTTTCCAGAAAGGAGAAACTGTTTTTGCTTGGAGAGTTCCTGCAACAGATTCTAGGAAAATCGGCATTGCTTCGACTTCTTCGGGTAAAGCGAAAGCTTCTCCTCGGTATTCGCGATCGAACCGGGCAGCAACCTGCGATAGTAAAACTTGCCAGCTATCTGATTTGCCTTTAGCAAACCAAGTCTGCTCCTGACCCGCTACTGGGCGTTCGGACTTTTTAGACATTCTTGAATTACCTTTTAGAAGCTTTGAGAGCTTTTGTAAAGTTTTGGCGGTAAGGCTTATTAAAAATTAACGCGGGCCAGAGCAGGGAGAGCTTCAGGCGATTTGTAAAACTTCGATCGAAGTTAGTGCGATTGAACCCATTCCAAAATTTCCAAATACCGCCGCCGTAAGCGGCTAGCAACACCAATCCAATTAACGGTTCCATCAAATAACCCCCTAAGCGACTGATTGGATTTTGAGTCAGCGAGCCTGCATCGCTACCCTTAATCTATCATTTATCAGACGCCAAGGCACACCGATAGCTGTAGTAATTCCACCTTCCGAAAGAGACTGCAAAATCCCCGCTGGCCACAAACTTAAAAATAACACCCCCGAAATAGCTTTCACCGAGCAAGCAAGAAGGGACTTCTGGTAAAAGTCGATCGTTCTGAGGACTTATAAGATTGAATAAGTGAAGAATTAAAGAATGGGGAATGACTGATGAGATAAGGGTTTCGAGTACGGGCCTACAGTTGCATTCTGTTTTTTAACTGGTATTACCCAACATCCCCTACAAATCCGAGCTCGACCGGGGGATTGGTGCGATGCCGCAAGTTCTAATTCGGTTGAAATCGGTTGCTGTTGGGGGACGGCCTGGCCCAACGGGATTTACCAGACGTGTCACTACTCGAAGATAATTAACTAAGAACTGATAGCTCGCGGCCGACGAATTACAGCAGGCAAACTTTTTCTAGCGGACAATAGCGGTAGAGAGCTTTTTAAGCAAGGAGGATTTTATGCGTGCAGTGCTGATGGCTGGGGGATCGGGAACGAGGCTCAGACCCCTGACGTGCGATTTGCCCAAACCGATGGTGCCGATTCTGAATCGCCCGATCGCAGAACACATTATTAATTTGCTAAAAAGGCATCAGATCACGGAAATTATTGCGACGCTGCACTACCTTCCCGATGTCATGCGCGAATATTTTACTGACGGGGCAGAGTTTGGCGTTCAAATGACTTACGCTGTGGAGGAAGACCAACCGCTGGGTACGGCTGGTTGCGTCAAAAATATTGCTGAATTGCTCGATCGAACTTTTCTGGTCATCAGCGGCGACAGCATCACAGACTTCGACTTAACCGCAGCGATCAAATTTCACCGCAGTCAGCAATCCAAAGCCACGTTAATTTTAACTCGCGTTCCCAACCCGATGGAATTCGGGGTCGTGATTACCGAGGAAAATTACCGCATCAGCCGCTTTCTGGAAAAGCCTTCTAGCAGCGAAATTTTCTCCGATACTATCAATACCGGCATTTATATTTTAGAACCCGAAGTCTTGGATTACCTGCCGACACATCAGGAGTGCGACTTCTCCAAAGACTTGTTTCCCCTGCTACTGGAAAAAAACGAGCCGATGTACGGCTACATCGCCGAAGGTTACTGGTGCGATGTCGGCCAGCTAGATGTTTACCGGGAATCTCAGTACGACGCGCTGCGGGGAAAGGTCAAACTCGATTTGAGCTACTACAACGAAGTTCGATCGGGACTTTGGGTAGGTCAGAATACTTTTATTGACGATAGCGCGATCGTCGAAGTACCGGTCATGATCGGCAACAATTGCCGAATTGGAGCCCGAGTTAAACTCGATGCCGGTACCGTGATCGGAGATAACGTGACAGTCGGGGCCGATGCCAACCTCAAACGTCCCATCGTCTGGAACGGAGCAATTGTCGGCGAAGACGCTCATCTTAGGGCCTGCGTGATTTGCCGGAGTACCCGCGTAGACAGGCGCGCTCACGTCCTCGAAGGTGCTGTCGTCGGTTCAATGTCCATCGTGGGAGAAGAAGCACAAGTGGGGCCAAGCGTGCGCGTCTGGCCGAGCAAAAATATTGAATCCGGCGCTCTGTTAAATCAAAATTTAATTTGGGGAGAACAAGCTAAGCGGAATTTGTTCGGTCAGCGTGGCGTTCAAGGACTGGCAAATGTGGATGTTACCCCGGAATTTGCAGTGAAATTGGGCGCGGCTTATGGCTCGACTTTGAAACCGGGGACTGCGGTATCGGTTTCTCGTGACCAGCGGAGCATTTCGCGGATGGTTTCGAGGTCTTTGATTGCGGGTTTGATGTCGGTGGGTATTAATGTGATCAATTTGGAATCGACGGCAATTCCGATCGCGCGCACGGTTTCGTCTACGATATCAATTGCCGGCGGCATTCACGTTCGCATTTCGCCCGATCGCTCCGACCACATTTTAATTGAATTCTTCGATATCAAAGGCATCAATATTACTAAAGGAGCTGAGAAAAAAATCGAGGGGGCTTATTTTAAGGAAGATTTGCGGCGAGCTCTAATTCCCGAAATTGGAGAGATGACGTACTTTAACCAAGCTCTCGATGTTTACAACCGCATTTTTGAGCGCCAGATGAATGTTGAGGCAATACGCTACAGCAATACTAAGGTGGTAATCGATTACGTTTACGCGGTTTCAGGAGCAATTCTGCCCCAAATGCTTGCCAAGTTCGGCTGCGATGCGGTGGTTCTCAATGCTAGTCTCAAGCAGACTTCTCTAAGCAACGGGGAACGGGAATATTTGCTCGACCAACTCGGCCGGGTGGTGAAAGCACTCAGCGCTAATTTTGGAGTGCAGGTATCGGCTAACGGCGAACAGCTCATTTTGGTAGATGAGTCTGGGATAGCGATTCGTGGGGAAATGCTGACGGCGTTGATGGTAAATTTGATGCTGACTTCTCATCCCAAAGGTACAGTAGTAGTGCCGGTGCATGCGTCTTCTGCGGTGGAGGCGATCGCCCGACGCTATCAAAGCAAGGTAATCCGCACGAAGGCGAACCCAACTGCTTTGATGGAAGCCGCTAACAGGAACCCGAATGTGGTTTTGGGCGGCAGCGGCCTTATGGGTTTTATTTTCCCGCAGTTGCATCCCGGATTTGACGGAATGTTCTGCATTGCTAAAGTGATAGAAATGATGACGATTCAGGAGCGATCGCTCGGACAGATCAAGGCGGAACTTCCCCGCATCACCCACCGCAGTTACAGCGTCCGCTGTCCTTGGACTATCAAGGGTTCGCTGATGCGACATTTAGTAGAAACTCATTCGCCCGATCGTTTAGAATTATTAGATGGAGTGAAGATTTTTAACTACAGCGACGACAATTGGGTATTAGTTTTACCCGATGCTAGTGAACCGACCGTTCATATCTTCGCCAACAGTGAGGATCGAGATTGGGTATCTGAAACGTTGAAGGAGTACCGCGCCCTCGTTCACGATTTTGTCAGTCAAGCCGAGGCGGCAGTTCTCCAAGATAAATTTGGTAACGTGTAATCGGGAATTGGGCATTGGGCATTGGGCATTGGCAATGGGGAATTGGTAATGCAAAAGTAAAAAAATAAAATGCGTTATTTTAAGTTTTACCTTTTTACTTGAAAGTTCATGCCCAATTCCCAATCCCGAATTCCCTGCGCGGGCCAATTCCCAATTCCCGATGCCCAATTCCCGATGCCCTGTTTGCCCAATTCCCAATTCCCAATTACGCACAGATAACCGATGAATAGCTGCATTTTGATGGCGGAAATAACTCAACAACCGCAACTCCGTTATACTCCTGAAAATCAAGTTCCAATCGCTGAAATGCTGGTGCAGTTTCCCGGCCCAAAACCTGAAGATCCGCCCGAACGTTTGAAGGTGATAGGATGGGGCAATTTGGCTCAAGAAATTCACGATAAATATCGCGAGGGCGATCGCGTGATTATTGAAGGTCGGCTGGGCATGAATACGATCGAAATAGATGGTATCAAAGAAAAGCGCGCCGAACTGACAGCTCAAAGGATTTACAGTGTCGGCGCCGATGCAATGAGTTCGGCTGCCCCAACTAGAACCGCCCCCGAACCGGCTCAAATTCGCGACAGCGCCCCGGCTAATGTGCCGAGCAATGTAGTACCTTTAGGCTCGCGTAACCGCAGTTCTAACAGCGCTCCAAGCGGCGCTAACCGCACGTCTAGTTCGGATTGGAACTCGCATCAGTCTTCAAATTCTGAGTCCGATCGCCAGTCGGGTTCGTCTAACGAAGCTGACAATCCCGATTACGATCCGATTCCATTTTAAAAATTAGGGTGCATCACTTTACAACTGAACTGTTCGATCGAAAGTGACGCACCTTAATTTAAGAGCGATTCCCTACGGGATAGCTTCGCACGCGCGTACTTCAGGAAAAAAAGGGCGATCCTGTTCGAGGGCTGGGCTAACGAATTTGGCTCAACTACGAGCTCTAATTGCAAATTTTACAGCTCGATTGTCACAACTTTTTTCTTGCTTTTTTCGTCGCGCAGCACGACGGTATTGTAGGGCGATGTATCCGTCCCCAGCGGAATTGGCATCTTAAAGCTGCCGCTCTTATGCTTAAGTTCGCCTAAATCAATGCTTTTCGTTATATTGCCATCTGTTGCCAGAGAAGCGGTAAGTTCGCCTTTATAATCTTCAATCAAAAAGTCTTTGAAGAAAACGACCTCCCCAGCCTCGACATCGATAGCAAGGATGACCGTACCGCTAAACGTTGCGCCTTTTTCTTCTTCATCAACCGTCGCCATTTTAATTTCCGAGGGGTCTTGACCGGACATATCTGGCATAAATTTTTTCTCCTGAGCAAAGCGCAATAATTAACAAGAATCTTACTTGATGCTAGGGGGGATCGCAAAACTCTTAGGACGTATTTCTGCATCGGTCTTGCTTCTCTCTAAGGTTAGAGAAGCCCGCGATCGCGCATCATAGCACCAATTCTCTCAATTCTTGAATCAGTAAGGAATGAGAATTAAATAACTTCCACTCTTGAAAGTGGGACGGGCGGGACGCCCATCCCACAATAACAATTAAAATTGTAAGTTATTTAATTCGCGCTCCTAAGTACAGACCGTTTAAATGCTCTCTCTAATACCCCCAAGTCTCGCAAACACGGCCGCGTTAATTCGATTCGATATTTAGCATCCTTACGGTTGAGTTTTTAAGTGATTGGGTAGAGAATTAAGCCTGATGTTTTTGATAATTTAAGAGCGATCGCACTTGGCTCAAGAAAGGGCGATCGCCCTGAAAAATTACTCTTTCCAGTAACGGGTTAAAATCCGCATTATTTCACCTGCGTTCGGGGATGGTAAAGGCGGACTCCATTCCCCAACTTCTGCAAAACCCAAGACGTGAAGTAAATTGATGATGCTTTCCACTCCTTTGGGAATCCCGCAAATCAACAATCGGATCGGTTGCTTTCCGATGGGTGCGTCGGGAATTTCTTCGCGCAGGAGTTCAGGAACTGACTTTGGCTGTGATATCATGAGTTTTAACTAGACAATAGTCGGATAGCGATCGCCCTTGAGTTTTCGAGGCCAAGGGGCGATCGCTTTTCCGTTTGTACATCCTCAGCATAGTTCATTTTCTGAATTTAGTCAACTGCCAAGATCAAATAATTTACCGTAGCGGTTAATTAAAGGAGAGTGAAGGTTGCGGGATGGTAACATCAGCTTGCAAAGTCCAGGCTATTAATTGAGCATCAACAGTGGTCATCCGTTGGAAATTGGCAGTTGTAATGGCCGAGCGAAATATCAGCAATAAAGAGTTGGCTGCTTTGGTGGGAATGCACCCAACTTCGTTTTCGAGACTCAAAACCCGCCGTCGCCTCACGAGAATTGACGAATCCACTCTCAATGCTCTGTGCAAAGCACTAAACTGCCAACCGGGCGATTTAATGGTGTATGAGGAAGACCAGCCCGATCGCACTTAAAAAACCGACTGCGGTTAGGAGTAGGGTTGACAGCGACGCACACTACACATTCGTGAAGCGAAGCTATCCCGTAGGGAATCGCACAATTTCCACTGCAAAAACGCGAGCAAACTCAGCGACAAGGATCGATCGCACTCGATCGACCTCAATTCCGGGGATAAACTGCTCTAAACTGCCAACAGGTCGATCGGGAATGCCGCAAGGTACAATTTGCCCAAAGCCTGCGAGATCCGGACAAACATTTAAAGCAAAACCGTGCATCGTAATCCAGCGGCTGACTTTAATGCCGATCGCACCTACCTTGCACCCATCCACCCAAACCCCAGTCATACCGGGAACCCGCGAACCCTTCAACCCGCAAACTTCCAGCACCCCCAGCAGCACTTCCTCCAACTGCCGCAAATACCAGTGCAAATCTTGTTGGTGACGGCGCAAATTTAAAATCGGATAGCCCACCAATTGACCCGGACAGTGGTAAGTCACCTCGCCGCCCCGCTCAACTCGGTGAAGTTCCGGCTCAGTTTGACTTGGGTCAAATTTCAGAAATTCCAGCTTTGATCCCAGTCCCAAAGTGTAGACCGGCGGGTGTTCCAGCAAAATCAGGACATCTGGCAAATCTGGCCTGTCGCGCCGTTCTTGCACGAGTTTTTGCTGGATTTCCCAAGCTTGGGAGTAGGGCACAAGTCCCCAATCGAGGAGCAAGCAGGGTTGTGCATTTAGTGGTTGATGGATTAGAGGAGAAACCATGCAAAAAATCAATAGTATTTTTACGGAATATTGGCCCAGCTTAAATCAAGAATTGTCAACATATAATAAAAGATTTGGAAGATAAGTGTTTTCGAGAATACATAGTGCTACTGTATAAAATATACCGAAGTTACAGAAGGGAGGGAGCTCTATGAAGCTTGTTATCCAGGGTAAAAATATAGAAATCACCGATGCGATTCGCGAGTACGTCAATCAAAAGGTGGAAAAGGCAGTTAGCCATTTTCAAACTTTGACGACAGAAGTGGACATACATCTATCGGTGGCTCGTAACCCCAGGATCAATCCTAAGCAGACTGCTGAGGTGACAATTTATGCTAACGGCAGCGTGATTCGGGCTGAAGAAAGCACGGAAAGCCTGTATGCCAGCATAGATTTGGTTGCCGACAAGATAGCTCGTCAACTGCGGAAATTTAAGGAAAAACGCCACGACAACAAGACCCAAAGTAGTGCCAAAACGGTTACGGTAGTTGAAGAACATCCTGTAGTAGCGGATCTGATTGGCGATCGAACTCCCGAACTTCCTGCTGAGGTGGTACGGACTAAGTATTTTGCTATGCCTCCAATGACTGTGCAAGAAGCTTTGGAACAATTGCAGATTATCGATCACGATTTCTATATGTTCCGTAATTCGGAAACAGGCGAAATTAACGTACTCTACGAACGCAAGACTCACGGTGGCTATGGAGTTATCCAACCCCGCCACAGCAACGGTAACGGTAATAGCAAAAATGGCAAAACTGCCGAAAGCGCTACATCTGAAAAATCGAGTGTTGCAAAAAGCTAGATAATTGCTGAGTGCTAATTGTTAATGGCTGCAAGCCGTTAGCAAAAAAGGACTAAAGTCCTTACTACGAACCACGAGTTTTTAGTAATGACTTTAGTCCTTTCTTGTTTTTTAATATCATGATTCGTAGTCAGGACTTTGCGGATATTTTCTAGAGAAAATGGATGAACAATTATGCTATTGGAGTTAAGACAATTAAAGATTCAACCGGGTCAGCAATTACTGGTTGAGGATGTTAACTGGCAACAATTTGAAAGTATTTTGGCGGAATTGGGAGAACGTCGTGCTTCCCGACTTTCCTATAGTAACGGACGGTTAGAAATTATGGTTCCTCTGCCCGAACATGAAAAAGCCAAGGAAATTATTGGCGACATGGTAAAAATTTTGTTGGAAACACGACAAATAGCATTTGAGTCATTAGGTTCGACAACGTTGAAAAATGAACGCATGAGTCAGGCTGTAGAACCGGATACCTGTTTTTACATTCAAAATCAAGCAGCAGTTATAGGTAAAAATCGCCTCGATATGAGTGTTGATCCACCCCCAGATTTAGCGATAGAAATTGATCTCACCTCTCGCACGCAGTTGGATAATTATCAAATTCTAGGAGTGCCGGAACTTTGGCGATACGCACGGCGAGGGCTACAAATCAACGTCTTGCAAGCCGAACAATATATTGAGTCTGATGTGAGTCCCACTTTCCCCAATATCCCGATTGTCCAACTGGTGAATCAGTACACTCAGCAGAGTCAAGTTGCTGGTAGAACCCACGCTATTCAAGCTTTTAAAAATTGGGTACGGGAAAACCTCTAGTCTGAGAATTTCCGTTCTCACTAAAAACCTTTAGTTCGCAATCAGGAATTTAGTTTTTTATGGTTTTTTAGACAATGAGGCATGAGGACTCTCGTCCTCACTACCAACAATATATTTAAGCAAATCCACCTAACTTTTAATAGCTTCCAAAGTTTTGAGTGCTTCTGCAACGTGTGCTTTGAAGTCTAACATGGAGTCAAAAATATGCTTGACAACGCCTTCTTTGTCAATGACATAAGTTACTCTACCGGGCATAATCCACAGGGTAGCTGGAACTCCGTATAATTGCCGCACTTTGTTGCCAGTATCGCTCAGTAGTGTAAAGGGTAGCTGATATTTTGCAGAAAATTGTTGGTGCGATTGTTGCGAATCTTCGCTAATTCCTATGACTTCTGCACCTGCGTCTTTGAAGACTTCGTAGCTATCTCGAAAAGCGCAAGCTTGGGTGGTGCATCCGGGTGTGTCGTCTTTGGGGTAAAAGTAGACTATGACGTTTTTTTTACCTTTAAAATCTTTGAGGCTGACTGATGTGCCAGTTTGAGATGGTAAGGTAAAATCGGGTGCGGTGTCTCCTACTTTGACTGTCATGTTTTTTTAACTTAGTAGATGTGTTGGCGTGAAATTTTAACTTTTGTTATTGTACTGTTTTTTGTGACCAATAGTTCGTAGTTGCGATCGCCCGGTTCGGTATCATCCCATTTTTGCTTTCTCGCACTGCTAAAAAAAACCGTTTTTACAAAATCTGGATGCAGCCGACGATTCGCAGTTACGGGGATTAATTGAAGAGGCTTTATTGAACCGCACATCCACGGGGATTAACGAAGATTCTGATTAACAATGGGAGGGGCTGCGCTGAATCTTTACCACAAAGTTAGTTGTTATCGGCCTTTAGTTAAATTTTTTAATTCCCGCCAGATTGGAGGAATTTGACCGGAGTGTGTGCGGGGCTGGGTGAGGATTCCTTGAGTCGGACTGAACAGTAATGATAGCACAAAGAATCCCGATGCAACTAAAACTATTGCGGGCCCGGATGGCAAGTTATAAAAGTAGCTGAGATACATTCCGCTAATGCTGGAAATAACTCCAATTATTGCGCCTAAAATCATGACTTGGTGCAGGCGAGTGACTAGGAGATAGGCGGTACTTGCGGGTGTAATTAATAGGGACAAGACTAGCACTACGCCAACGGCTTTGAGGCTGGCAACTATTGTGAGGGCGATGAGTACCATCAGTCCGAAGTTGAGGAGGTTTACTGGCAAACCTGTGGCTTGGGCTCCTAATGGATCGAATGTGTAAAATAGCAGTTCTTTGTAAAAGAATACTACAACTAATAAGACTACGGCTACTATGACGGCTGTGTCGATCGCATCTTGGGGGGTAACGCCGAGGATGTTGCCGAAAAGAAAGTGGTTGAGGTCGATTTTGTTGTCTTTTTGGACGATCGTAATTAGGGTGATGCCGAGGGCGAAGAATGCCGAAAATACGATGCCCATTGCGGCGTCTTCTTTGATTGTCGATCGAGCTTTGATCCAAGCTATGATTACTGTACTCAAAACTCCGGCAATGAAAGCGCCGATAAAAATGTTTGCTCCGAGGATAAATGCGATCGCCAATCCGGGCAAAACCGAGTGGCTGATGGCGTCTCCGAGCAAGGCCAGCCGCTGTACCATTAGGTAGCTGCCGACGATCGCGCAGACGATGCCGACGAGAATGGCAATTATGAGCGATCGCTGCATGAATCCGTACTGCAACGGCTCAATTAAGGTTTGTAGCATAAAATTATAACATCACAGTTAACTAATGACTAACAACCAAAGCAACCGGGTTTAAGGGGAGATCGATCGTTGCCAAACCCAATATTACCCAAGAAACTGGGTTCAAAAGCGTAACTCGTAGATTAATGACTGCTAGCTAATTAAGCGGCTTGTCCGGCAAAAAACATTACTTGTCCGCCGTAGGCGCGGTAAAGGTTTTCTTGGGTTAGCACTTCTTGGCGGGAACCAGCGGCAATCACTTCTGTATTTAGCAAAATTAAATCGTCAAAATTGGTGATTGATTCGCCTAAGTCGTGGTTGACTACTAAGACTATTTTTCCGGCATTAGATAGCTGGTGGAAGATGTCAAAAATGATATTTTGAGTTTTTTGGTCAACGCCGACAAACGGCTCATCAAAGCAGAAAATAGCGGCTTCTTGGGCTAATGCTCTCGCTAGAAATACTCGCTGTTGCTGTCCACCGGAAAGTTGCCCGATCGGTCTGTCTTTGTAAGCAGTCATGCCTACTCTTTCTAAGGCATCGGCAGCGGTGCGGCGACTAGCTGCCGAAAAGCGGCGAAACCATCCGGCTTTTCTGACTCTTCCCATCATCACGACATCCCAAACGGTGGCGGGGTAGTTCCAGTCAATTTGCGATCGCTGGGGCACGTAGGCTACTGTTTCGAGTCGATCGGCGATCGCTTCTTCGCCCCAGGTAACAGTGCCGCGAGCTGCGGGAATTAAGCCCAACATTGCTTTGATTAGGGTGCTTTTGCCGGCACCGTTGGGGCCAATAATACCCGTCAGCCTTCCCGGTTTGACGGAAAGATTGATATCTCTGAGTGCCTCTACCGTGCGGTAGTTTACTGCTAAGTGCTTAACAGCGATAATTTCAGTGTCGGTAGCGCTGTCTTTGAGGTGGCAAACCATTTTAGACCAAGGATTCTCGTTGGGGAAGGCGGCGGTATTCATGGTGGTGAGTCTATCTCCTTTTTATTAAGTTTACTGTAAAAATGAAAAGAATATGAAATCATCGGTAAATAGGAATAATCTGGAACGCACGAGAGGTAGATAATGGGACACTGCAAGCTCGAAACCCCTCAAACCATAGGTTTGGCGGCGAAAATCTCAAGTCGGTTAAAACTCATATCTTCCACAATTCTCAATAACAGGCAAGATGCCTGTTCCACAAAGAGTGAGTTTTCTTGTGGGGTGGACATCCTGCCCGCCCAGAACGGGCAAGATGCCTGTTCCACAAAGAGTGAGTTTTCTTGTGAGGTGGGCATCCTGCCCGCCCAGAACGGGCAAGATGCCCGTTCCACAAAGAATCAGTTTTCTTGTGGGGTGGGCATCCTGCCCGCCCAGAACAGGCAAGATGCCCGTTCCACAAAGAATCAGTTTTCTTGTGGGGTGGGCATCCTGCCCGCCCAGAACGGGCAAGATGCCCGTTCCACAAAGAATCAGTTTTCCTGTGGCACAGGCATCTTGCCTGTTCCTAAGCAAGTAATTGAGAATGGTGTCAGATGTGAGTTAAAACCGACGGCAATTGTGAAGCAACTTGATAAAGGAGAGTTTAGCCGTGAGTCGGGGATTGAAACCGCCGCCCCTGGATGGGACAAGTCCAAGGCATTTTGGATTAGAACTATTGCTTGCGGCATTTTGACTGTGGGTTTATTTAGTTGCGCTCAAACTCAGGGCGATCGCCTCTCTCCACAGGCAGATGCTAAACCGAAGGTAGTTGCTACGAGCACAATTATTGAGGATTTGACCGATCGAGTAGCGGGAGGCGAAATTCAGCTAACAGGAATTTTGCAGCCGGGAACCGATCCTCACGTTTACGAACCGGTGCCAAAAGATTCTCAAGCCTTAGAACAAGCTAACTTAATTTTATATAACGGTTACAATTTGGAACCGGGATTAATTAGGATGATGAATGCCGCCGGAATTAAGGCACGGAAATTAGCAGTGGGGGAAGTTGTCAAGCCTTTGCTACTGAATAAAGAAGGCAATACCGTACCCGATCCGCACGTTTGGGGAAATGTGGAAAATGCAGTTCAAATGGTGGAAGCGATTCGGGATGCGCTAATCGAACTATCGCCGGAAGATCGGGAGAAGTTTACGCAGAATGCTGTGAAACTTACTGAAGAGTTAAAACGCTTGGATAGTTGGATCGAAAAAGAGATTAAAACTATCCCCGAAAAGCAGCGCAAATTAGTCACAAGTCACGATGCTTTTCAATATTACAGCCGCGCCTACGGATTGGGAGAGGCTAACAGTTTGATCGGGATTAGTACCGAGGAACAACCGAGCGCTCAAACGGTGCAGAAGTTAGTAGAATCGGTGAAAGCTGCCGGAGTTCCTGCTATTTTTGCCGAGACAACAATTAACCCGCAACTGATTAGAACAGTGGCGGAGGAAGCGGGGGTGAAATTGGCGGCGCAGCAACTTTATTCAGATTCGATTGGGGCGGCGGGAAGCGAGGGCGATTCTTATGTGAAAATGATGTCTGCTAATACTCGCGCCATCGTCGAAGCTTTGGGGGGGAAATACACGCCGTTTGAAGTTAGCAAGTAGTAAGTATAGCCTTTCTCGGTAACATGAGGTACCCGACGTGCATAGGGCATAGGGCATAGGGCATAGCTCACTTTCTTGAGAACCGCTATATGGTGCGTCAGAATAGTTTTATTTTCTGTGCGGATAGGGTGAGGGCTAACTGATAGCCGTTTCAAACAAGAATGCAACTGTAGGTAAATTCCCAACCCCGATAGTCATCCTTGATTCCCAATCTAAAATCTAAAATCTAAAATCTAAAATCGTCTGACGCACCTACAAGTTTCAGTTTACCTGCTTCGACAAAATTAAATTGAGTACGTTCAATTCGTTGGAACTTAAAAGATATTTATCTGTAAAAATCTTTTCTCGACTTTGCTCTAAACTGTAGCTTCTAAACAGGATAAATGGGAAATCTCGATACTTGTGTCCGATCGGCATTACACTATCTACAGGGTAGATCGATCGCACATAAGCCGACAAAATATCCCGAAACCGCCTATCTTCCGGTTCTTCCAGTTGGCTGTCAGCAAAATACTCCTGCATCTCCTCCCCGCTGACAAAAGCAAACAGCGGTATGGCATAATAGCGATCGAACTGCTGACTCTGCTCTTCAAAATACTGAGTTTTCTCGACTTCGCCGTTGAGAAACTGCAAAAGCTCGATCGCACCTCCTCTTATAGCCGATATTACATTCTCCGGGGACGAATCGCTATCCCTAATTTGACGCATTTTGGGCAGCAACTTCTTCTCTAGACATTCCTTAATTTCTCGATGAAGCCGCATCTGGTATGTTTCTACCAAAGTGCGATCGGCTAGAGGTACGATCAACAAACTACCGCAAACATGACCGAGTTCTAAATTATCATAGCTCAACAAACCATCAAGAGGATTGCACTTCTCCAAAAATTTACGATTAAAATCATCCCGCATTTCCAGGTAAGAGTTGCCCTTTTGACGCGAGTTATCAGAATTCGTCAAAACAAACTCCCCGCGACTCAAAAGCTGTTCCAGACTCGTATAAACCTCCTTAAACAACATATTTCCTCGCTGGCTCTCGCTCTTTAATGTCTTAATTAGAGCCGCCATTTTGCTGCTAAAAGTATCCCCTACTGCGGAAACCGACTTACCGCCGATGGGAATGATCAAAAACTTTTCCCTACCTAAATAACCGTATCCCGAAATTCGCGTCATCACCGCCGTCTTCAGAATTAGCAATAAATTCAACAAACTCAATTTGCTTTCTTGCAGGGAAAGTTCCGCATCATCAGCGTAATAAACTGCCGTATCAGATAGGTAAAAAACCAATTCTTTGTCTTCACCATCAAGGGTTTTACCGTTATCATATTCTCCGCGTCCCCGATAAATCACCTGTATGATTTCCATCAGATTTTTCTCAATTTGGAAGCGGGGAATATCCACTAAAATATGCTTAGTTTTTGGGAAAGAAAGTCCACGACTTCCCGATGCAGTCATAAAGATTACTGTAGCTGTATTTTTGTATTTCTGTATTTTTTCTTTCTCCTCTTCCGAGATATTAGCGTGGACTTCCAGATAATCGGTAAACTGCTCAAACTTTTCGCGACTATCTTTAATTTTTTCAATTAATTCTGCCAATCTTTGCTTGTTTTGAATATATACTATAATTTGTTCCACACCGGGGATTGCTAATCGCTGATTGATATCCTCAATTATTTCAGACTGTACCCGCTTGACTAAATTACTATTCTGTTTTAAAGGCGCATTTTCACTGTATTTAACAGTTTCGACAAATACCTTATAAGTTATCTCTAAACTGCCCGCCGGGTAGGAATTCGCATTAATCACCTTTGCAGCTAGATTGTTAAATTTAAAAGGAATGACTTGTAAAGGTTGAATTTCTTCCGAATCTTTCGCTAACTTTTTAAAATAGATTTTGTCCGGTTCCGGTGACGTGTTATCAAGGTGTTGTTTGATGACATCGCAGTCCACAATCGAAGCATCGGCGACAATAATTTTAGTATTAAAACCATGTTCCAGCTTGTGCAACTCATGTTTTTTGACAATTTTGGCAATTCCGGCTAAAAACTCAACGCCACCATCATCTCCCGTAATTTCATCTATCATAATGAAAATATGTTTGATGCGACTGGATATTTCTTGCATCTTAGCGGGAATGACCCGTTTGTCCCGTTTATTGTAAGTATCTTGAAAAATTTTATCTAAATGCTCTAGGGTATTTTGTCGGTTTTCTTTCATCTTCACCGATTGAATAGAAACGGTAGCTACGATATTATTAGATACCTGGCAATTTATCAGCGCGTATATACCTTCGCAAATGCTCTTAAGCACTCCATTTCCTTTGGAATTAATGGGTTTAATTACTGTTTCTCCCTTTTTTTCAAGTTCTGATTGATGATATTCCGTCCTCTTAATTTCTGAATCATCCTTGAGGAAGCGAACAGCTTTTTTTGTCAAATCTTCTCGATATTTATTCGATCCGTACTTGACGGTACAGTGTCCTGAATTACTTTTGATGATATCGGCGTTAGTGTTGATACAAAATAATCGATCGTTGCACAGCAAACCCGTATTTTTATCTTGGAATTTTTCGATAATATCCAAGTTTACTTGCTTGCGGGGACTGACGTACAGGAATAAGAAACCGTCCTCGATATGGCTTTTGAGGAAATTGGCGATCGCAGTTGTTTTCCCAATTCCCGGATTCCCCGTCAAAAAGATATAACTTTCATCAGATTGAAGCGCTTTCACAATCAATTCAGCGTGACCATTTCGCAGGTCTAATCCGCGAGAAATTTGCAAGTCATCTGCCAGTTTATCTGATATAATATCTATGGAATTAACAAAGTTATCGATCCGTTCTGTATGAGGTACAGGTTCAGTGACATTTTTCCCAATTTCTAACAGAGAATCAACAAACTTTTTGCCTTCTTTGAAACTGCGAGCCACGTTGAGTTGAATAACCTTTAAAACTTCGGTGCGAGCATCACTAATCTCTTTACCTTTCGCTTCATTCTGGTAAATGTGGGCACAAGTTGCTAATAACTTAATTTTGTCCGGGCGTAGTGAAATAGCGCTAATATTGCGATCGCCATAACCAACCACATTAAACAAAACCTCAGCATCACTTGAAATTATACCTGTTTGTTGTAGAAATCCATAGAAGCTGTGAGCGTAGCTACCCGCCTGAATCAGCTTAGCACTTTCCTTATCCTTATACTTAAAAGCTGTAAAATAGCGTTTTAAATCCTCCGAGAAATCCACACCCAAAGTGCTGGTATCCATCCGCAGATTAGAAAACACACTTTTCGATCGCAAATAGCTAATTTCTCTCATCAAATATTTTCGTATCACCTCTATTTCATTGATATCCTCCGGTTTTGGAGCTAGCGTCGGAGAAAACACAGACAAATCAACACAGAGAATTCTAAACTCATTTCCAGACTGTAACAACATCAGCGTATCAGCCTGCAAAAACTCACCCTTTTTCGAGTAGCGGCGGATGTACGAGTTAATCTCATCATCTGATAAACTAAGTTTGGCAGTTGTCAACTGAGACAATAGCTCTTTAAACGCTTCTTTATCACCCTTGTTATAGGTTCTGATACTATTAGCATCACTAAAACTGCACTGACAATACACAATTTTCAACCGCTGCAAATTCCAGCCAGTAGATTTGACGTACTCCCGAAAAAAATTCAACCCACCCAAAAAACCTTTTTGGACAAAGAACAAACTCCATTTTTCAACTATCTCAGCATCTAAACTAGCCAGCAGATTGGCTTCCCTGACGATTTCCGCCGTCATCTTTGGCAATTTGAGTTTATGCAAATCGAGACGGTAGGAATCACCAAAATTGTGACTTAAATTTTCCCGCTGAATATATGCCAGAATCCCGATATTGAATCCTAGTTCAAACAGCCTTCCAAAATCTTCACTTATCATAATTGTGTACTTCCTTTAGTGACATTTAATACTTCTCTTACCTTATTCAAAAAAGCCAGCGAGTTAAAATCCGCACTCCCGCCTCCATGACTAAACACAGATAGAGTACCAACTGAATCATCGCCGATAATATGAGCGTAGGGATCGAGTTTCAAACTAATCTGTTGACGGGCTTCATACCTAGAAAAGTGGAAGATGGTTAAATAGTGCAGTAAAGTATCTTTAATTTCACCATCGTACATCAGACCTTGGCGAATATCTTGGTCATCCAGAATGCCTTCGTATATATTCAACAGTGTCGAGTAAGAAATCACACCGTTGTAAAAGTTCTTTTCCCCTTGCTCTACTTTGATACCATTAAACAGATTAAAAAACATCACAGCTTGTTGACTGGGATCTTTTGATAAACTTTCCAGTTCCGTTGTATCCTGAATGTAGAAAGATTCTCCCTTGTGTTGTTTAGGACTGCGGACGTAATATTTATCAAAAAATACCGGATAAATCCTGATATCTTCTCGCTCTCCTTTCAACGTTTTGATTAAGCTTTTCGACATGAAAAACAATTCCTCATCTTCATCCGTCTGGGTAATGTGCAGCGTGCTCGTATAAGGTGCTTGTGCAATATATAGGAAATTGCGATATCCATATTTATATAGCTGACTGACGGTATCTTCGAGGATTGACGGTTGACTGTAAAGGTGTTGAACGCTGTAGTTTTCGGACAAAGTTTTCAGCATTCCGACTTGAATTGTATCCTCTGATAGGCGTTTAATTCCGGCAACTTCGCCTAACAAACAGGTTTTTCTCTGAAAGCGATCGCTATTACCTTTTCTTGCATCGCTTTCGCAACTGGAGACGACAATAATTGCTAAATTGTCCAACTCTGGAGATAGTGGAACATTCCGAAATTTAAACTTTTTAGGCAAAATTGAATACAGGGAACTCAAACCGTTGCGGATACTGTAGCCATTTGCTTTTCCCTTGATGCGAAACCCTTGAGAAGTCGATCGGTATTTTTCACTAAAAAGATGAGACAATGTTTTGGAAATGTTAGCCATAAACTTTTCCGACGGCGAAGGGTTATTGTGGTCGCCTTCGTGAAGTCTCACCATCGGAATAAACAAATTCTTTTTTGCTTTATTTAACAATATTTCTAGGCAAACATAAGACAGTAGCGAAACAGCAAATTTGTAAACAAACGCTGCATCCGATTTCAAACCATCCTTGCTGTCTAAACGTTTATTGTTATAACGAAACAACAGCAATTTATACTGTTCGCAAAAACTGCTGCTATATACACTCATCATAGTTTGTGGAACCCACATTACAGGCAAAGCATCGATGCCCTTAATATTATATTCTAGACTGAAATTTTGGAATTGATCTGTAGGAAAATAGCGGACATCTTCGATGGTGATAGTGACTGGTAGTTGACAGATAGCTGTTTCGTTGATACTAGATTGTTCGACGGCAATATACTGAAGTGATTCTTTAGGATTTCGTTGCAGAACATCATTGAAAAATCTACCTTGGGTTGAATCACGCTCCAGGTCTTCTAGGATGCCTCTTTTGACGCTTATATGCCGCGGTTCTGTGCGAGTTGGCAAAATTGTTTGCCTGTCTAGAAAGTTTTTTAATAGTTGCTTGAGACGGTTTATTTTAAATTCAACATTATATTCATTCATCCCTCTTTTGATACCTCGAAATATCCCCTTTTTCTTTTCTTCATCCGAACCTCGCAGTACAGAAATGACTGATTCAAACCTTTGTTTCGGATCGTAAGTTAGTTCAGAATCAGGGTTATAATCCGGTGCTAAAGGATTGCTGTGAGAAGCAAATACAAAATAGTACAATAATGCTATTTTCAATACTTTGCGAATGAATGTTTCGCTAGTGTAACTATCCGCTAATTCTGCTTTGTGTTCATCACTGTCAGGATTTAGCAAATTCAGATTATAATCAAATACAGGTTCACCGCCACGGGCTTGAACTTCGTTGCCAAATTTTAGTTTTAAACCGAAAATATATTTACGTTCGCTCAGAGGGGTGTCTGTGGTTTCTCCTAAATAACCTGCTACAATCGGAATGATGGGAAGCGCATCTAAAACTTCTGCTCTCGAAAACATATCTTGATAATTAACTGAGACACCGGCATAATTGACATTATAATATCCATCTTCTCTAGTGCCATCGCCAATGTATGCTTCGAGCAACCTAATCCGCCGGATCAAGTCTTCTAAGTAGATGATACCAACACTATCTGTGCTGTTAGTGCGGATGTGTTCTAGCAGGTACTCCAAGTAGGTAATTTTAGCTTCTTTTTTGAGCTTCCCTAGAGTTTCTTTGTCTACAAGTTTGAGCAATTTGTGGAAATCAGAATTTTTATCTTTAACCATCTCATCAAGACGATGATGCAGTTCTTGTTTATCACTTTCAGTGTCAGCATTTTCATTAATGTAATTCTCTAAACCCTCCTTCAGTTGTTGCTGAAAGATGTCTGAATCTCGCACAGCAATCGTCAATTTATGCAGCTTCAAAATTGCCAATGTCCCAACAGTATTTGGGCGGTGCAATGTTAGCTTCTTTTTTGCTAAGGTAGGAGAGGATTTGGCAAAATCGTATTTAAAACCTAAGTCGGTACCATTTCCCTGAAAATACCGTGATTCTAAAGGCTCAATTAAACTAGCGACGAAATCGGCAATAGCATCATTCCCTCCCACGAGTGATGCTATATGTTGTCGCAAACATTGTCTAATTAGTCTTATTTGACTGCTAAATTGAGTTTCAAGTTCGGGAGTGAAATTGACTGTAGCAGAATGTGCTAAACGTTCAAAACCACCCAAAGGATGTCGCACGTTCATACTCGATATTTGAGCAGCAATGGCATCAATATCTATGAGCAGACGGCGGCGGTCATCTGATACGCTAAACGGGTTTTTCCCCTGCAAAACTTCTAAAATATTGTCCAGCAAATCGCCATAGTCCACTGGAACTAAATCGCTGTCATCCAATCTTAAGAGGTTCACCCTGTTAACTCCTTCAAAAAGCTTGAATCCACTCTTTCACATCGTACTCAGTCCAAACCCCATTTACCCAATAAGGATCGGCTTCCACCAATTGTCGCACGGCCGCCTCATCTTCCGCTTCGTAAATTGCAAAAACTTTTGTTAAATCTTTTGTAGGCCCGATCGTACTTAACACCCCCGATTCCTTCTGCTTAGCCAATCCGGCTAAATGAGCGTCTCGAAACGGAGCGCGTTTTTCGAGAACGTCTTCGCAGTAACTTCCCCACATCACATATTTGGTCACGGTTTTGAGCCTTAGATGAATTTGTTTAAAAGTTATTGTACAATAAGAGTAAGAGGTTTTAACTAAAATTTTAAGAAGAAGATTAATGAACCGCAGAGGGCGCAGAGGGCGCAGAGGAAGAGGGGAAAGAGAGAGGATTATTAGATAGGAGAAGATGGCTATGACTTTATTAGACATTCGTTTGTTGACGGTTGAAGAATATCACCGAATGGCGGAAATTGGGATTCTTGACGCAGATGAACGAGTCGAATTACTGGGAGGACAGATAGTAAAGATGGCAGCAAAAGGAACCGCACACGGTGCAGCGTTGAAACGGACTGTAGAGCTATTACAGAACCTTTTATGGGGGTTGGTACTGCTAAGCATACAAGATCCTGTTCGGTTAAATGATTTCTCGGAACCGGAACCTGACATTGCTTTACTTGTGCGAGATCCACTTTACTATGAAGACCGCCATCCAACTCCGTCTGAAGTTTATCTGATTATTGAAGTAGCCGATACTACGCTGAGAACAGATTTGGGGATTAAAGCAAATCTTTATGCTCAATCTGGAATTGCAGATTATTGGGTTTTGGATGTTAATAATCGGCAACTTCACGTTTTTCGAGAACCGAGTCAGGATGGTTATCTGAGTCAAGTGATTCTGGCGGATGATGGGAGTATTTGTCCTTTGCGATTTCCTGATATTTCCTTCGCTGTGCGGGATATGTTGCGGCCGTTGGTGTCAATTTAACGCTTTTTCCCTGAGTCCGCCAGGGAATTCATTCCCTGGCGGTTTCCATTGGTGAGTAGCGGCCTATTTTAGCTTCTCAAACTAACGCCGAATTTCTCTACTAAAACATCGCGAACTTTTTGTTGGGCTGGTTCGACATCGGTTTCGCTCAAAGTTCGATCGCCCGCGCGGTAAATTAACCGAAAAGCCAAACTGCGCTGTCCCGCCGGTACGTTGTCGCCCCGATATTCGTCGAACAATTCCACTGAATCCAGCAAACTACCCGCCGCCTTTTTCATCGCACTCTGCATCTCAACAACCGGAACTTCAACTGGTGCGAAAAACGCAATGTCTCTGTCTGAAGCGGGGAAACTCGAATAACCCGCGAATTTGCGAGTTAAGTTGTTCGATCGCCCTAATTCACCCAACAGCACCGCTAAATCTAATTGAAACACGTAAACCTGCTCAGGCAAATCCTTTTCCTGCTGCAATTGCGGGTGCAACTGTCCAAAAATTCCTAAATGTTTCCCGTTTAACGATAACGCAGCGGTGCGGCCCGGATGCAGCCTTGTGGGGCGGGCATCTTGCCCGCCACTAATAGGATAAACATCCTGTTTACCATCATCTTGTCGATATTCCACCGCCAAAGCCAACCCCTGAAACACGCTTTCCAAAACCCCCTTGGCCTCAAACCAAGTCAAAGGTCGATCGCGCCCGGACTGCTGCCATTTCCACACAGTCGGATCGCCGCCGATAATCCCCGCAACTGCATCGGCTTCCTTCATTGCATCCTCATCTTTCCAGAAAATGCGGCCGACTTCAAAACCGTTGAGTGCCCCATTTCCCTGTTCCAAATTGTACTGGAAAGCATCAATCAAACCCGACAGCATTTCTGTCCGCAAAGCCGAATACTCCACAAACAGCGGATTCGCCAGCACAACCTGATTGTCTCCCTCTGTTTTCACCAAAGAATAGTGCATCAACTCGGTCAAACCGGCCGCCCGAAAAGCCGATCGCACATTCCGAATTGCCGCATATTCTGGTGACAGATAACCTGGTTCCGTTTTGCTGGGCAAAGTATCGCAGAAATTGTCATAACCGTGGAGTCTGGCAACTTCTTCAATTAAGTCAATTTCCCTTTCTAAATCTCGGTAGCGGTAAGGAGGAACAGTTATCGCAAACACCCGTTCTTTTTCCGTTGGAACAACTTCGCATCCCAAAGCTGTGAGAATGTTTTTCACCTCTTCCGGTTCCAGATATTTAGAACCGCCCGTTTGTCCTCTTTTCAACTGCCCCAAAACCAGATTTACTCGGTCTAAACGCAATTCGAGCGATCGCGAAAAACTCAAATCATCCCCCGAACTCGCCGTTTTCTGCACCGTCGCAGTGCCTCCAGCCAACTCCAAAATTAGAGCTACAGCGCGGTTGCAGGCCGTCGTCAATGCCGCCTGATTCACCCCCCGTTCGTAGCGGATCGAAGCCTCGCTCCGCAAGCCTTGAGCGCGCGCAGAACGGCGAATCGTTGCCTGGTCAAAGATCGCTGCTTCCAAAACTAAATTTTGCGTTCCTTCGTGAACTTCCGTGTCTTCGCCGCCCATTACTCCAGCTAAGGCAACAGGTTTGTCGCTAGCAGTAATTAACAGATTTTGAGCTTGCAAATTGCGGTTTTGTCCGTCCAAAGTTTTGAAGGATTCCCCTGTTTTGGCAAAGCGGACACCGATGCTGATATCTTGAGTACCCGTGAAAGATTGTAGGCGATCGCGATCGAAAGCGTGCAGCGGCTGGCCCCATTCCAGCAAAATGTAATTAGTCACGTCAACTACATTATTAATCGGCCGCACTCCCGCCGCCTGCAACCGCTGCTGCAACCAAGCTGGAGAAGCAGCAATTTTTACACCTTCAATTGCCGTGCCGATGTAAATTGGGCATCCTTGCGCTTGGGATATTTCTACTGCCAAACCAGGACTTTCTTTGCCCTCAATCGCCACACCATTCGCTTCGGGAATTCTCAAACTCGCCCCAGTCAGCGCCGCCACTTCCCGCGCTACACCCACCATGCTCAAAGCGTCAGCACGGTTGGCAGTTGCTGTCAAGTCTAAAATCACATCGTCTAAACCCAAAAGTGGGCGAATATCGCTGCCCAATTCGGGATTTTCTAACTCGAAAATGTGAATGCCCGCTGACTCTTTCGCCAGTCCCAATTCTGCCAGAGAGCAAATCATTCCTTCGGAAGGAACGCCGCGCAATTTAGCAGGTTTAATCTTTAAATCAATAGTCGATAAAAAAGTTCCTACAACAGCGACAGGCACGTAGATGTCTGCCCTAGCGTTGGGTGCGCCGCAAACAATATTCAGAGCTTCTGAAGAGCCGACATCCACTTGACAAACTCTCAATTTGTCTGCATTCGGATGCTGTTCGCAGGCGATGATTTTGCCCAAAACTACGCCGCTTGCCCAAGGGCGGCGGTCTTCGATTTCTTCAACTTCAAAGCCTGCCATTGTCAGGGTTTCGGCTAATTCTTCCGGCGATATCGCCACATCCACCAATTCCCGGAGCCAGTTTAGAGAAATACGCATAATTTAGTCAGTAGTCAGTAGTTAGTTGTCAGTAGTTAGTTGTCCGTTGTCCGCCCCGGCGAACTTCGACTGTGTAGCCTCAGCATAAATTATCGGACACTCATACCACATTAGTTTATTTTTGTCAACACATTTTTGTGATTGACGCAAAAACGAGCGATGAGTCCAAAGGTCACTAATTGGTGACAAATTAGTAACATTCTCAAAATAGAATGAGGTATGCTAGAAGTATCTGACAGGACAAAGAGCATCTAAATTTAGCTCAATAGCTTTCATCTCCGCACTCTATCCGATCGAGGATGAGTGGCGGGATAAAAGCCCGCCCATCAAGGGGGTTCGAGGCCCCGTAGATGGACAATTATTTTTTATTTCAAGACTAACTTTCAAGCATGGTATAATTATGGCATGATTACAGCATATAAATACAAATTACGTCCTAACTCATGGCAAGCCAATCAATTTGATGAGTGGCTTAATTTGTTGCGGATGCAGTATAACTATAGGCTGTCAGAGCGTTTTAACTGGTATGAGTCCACTCGTTGCCCTCTCGATTCATGCTCTCTGGTATCATGCAGTATTGCTCCCATACTCGAACAGCCAGATTATTACTGGCAAAAGCGAGACTTACTCAATACCAAAAAGCTATTTCCTGAGTACAGACAGATTCATTCTCAGGTATTGCAGAATTGTGTTGAGAAAGTTAAAAAAGCTTTTGATCGATATATCAAGGCTGACAAAACTGGTCAGCGTTCTGGCAAGCCAAGATTTAAAGGGAAAGGTAGATATCACAGTTTCACCTATAGCCAGATGAAACAGGACTGCATCAAAGGTAATCGCATCACTTTACCGAAAATTGGTGACGTGAAGATTATCTTGCACCGTCCTATTCCCGATGGATTTAAAATCAAAACTGTTCAGATTGTCAAAGCTGCGGATGGTTACTATGTCACCTTGACTTTACAAGATGTCACCGTGCCAACCCTACGCTATGATATCAATCTCGATCGTGCAGTTGGTATTGATATGGGACTCAAGGATTTCTTGATAACCAGTGATGCTGATACTGTAACCATTCCTCAGTTTGCTAGAAAAGCCCAAAAGGATAAAAAACTGCGAAATAAATCTGTCTCTCGCAAAAAGAAAGGCAGTAATCGCAGACGAAAAGCTGTTAAACGTCTTGCTAAACATCATCAAAAAGTGGCAAGGCAACGCAGAGACTTTCATTGCAAGACTGCAAAGCGATTACTAGACAAATACGACCTAATTGGCTTTGAAGATTTGAATGTCAAAAGTTTGGCTAGAACTAGGATGGCAAAGTCAATCCTAGATGCTGGTTGGAGTGAATTCCTATCTATTCTGGTTTGTAAGGCTGAAAGTGCTGGCAAATTGGCTATAGCTGTGAATCCAAATGGCACTACCCAAAATTGTTCTAGTTGTGGTACTCGCATCCCTAAAACTATTGCCGACAGATGGCATAGTTGCCATGTCTGCGGTCTTGAACTAGATAGGGATGTGAATGCTGCAATTAATGTCAAGAATATTGCTGTCGGGCGGACAGTGATTAAAGCTCAGCGTGCTTCCGATGCAGATGCAGGATTAGCTGAGAAGCCCACCCTATACTCGTCCGCGAGTTAGGGTTGGGAGTCGTCACCAAGTCTTTAAACTATCTTCAAGGATAATCTACCGAAAAAACTCACAGCAGCGAGATAATCAAAATAGGGAAAAGATATCGGCCTAATAGACTTAGGTGCAATTCCAATTCGCAACCGGACGCACGGCCCGCCGGCAAATGATAGATCAGTATTTCTACCAGAAGCAGGAACAGGCAATTTGTGCGTCGATCGACGCTGACAAGATCAGAACAACATAGGCAAACTCAATCAACATGAGCTACTGCGTAAATCCGGGCTGTCCACATCCTCAAAACCCTGCTGACTCTATTCTCCAATGTCAGACGTGCGGTGCGCGGTTATTGCTGCGCGCTCGCTACCGAGTCATTGAACCGTTAGGACAAGGAGGTTTTGGAGCTACATTTCTGGCAAAAGACATCTCATTGCCCGGTCAACCGAGTTGCGTGGTCAAGCAACTGCGACCCAGTAGTTCGTCGCCGCGAGTTTTAGAAATGGCGCGGGAATTATTCAAGCGAGAGGCGAAAACCCTCGGCCAACTGGGCGACCACCCGCAAGTACCGAGGCTGCTAGACTATTTTGAAACGGAACAGCAATTTTACTTAGTTCAAGAGTATGTTAAAGGCTCGACTTTGAAACAAGAAGTCAAGCACTCAGGCCGTTTCAACGAATCGGACGTTAAAAATTTTCTATTAGAAATTCTGCCAGTAGTGCAATATATCCACAGCCAAGGAGTAATTCACCGAGACATCAAACCCGCAAATATTATTCGCCGAATTCAAGACGGCCACTTAGTTCTGATTGACTTCGGAGCGGTAAAAGACCAAGTTAGCCAAACAATATTATTAGACCCCGCAGACCAAAGCGCCAACACGAAATTTTCAGTTGGCACATTTAGTTTTGCCCCCCCGGAACAAATGGCGCTGCGGCCGATATTTGCCAGCGACATCTACGCGGTGGGCATGACTTGCTTGTACTTGCTGACAGGAAAATCGCCCAAGGATTTAGATTTTGATGGAGTTACCGGCGAAATTGTTTGGCAGCCCCACGTTCAGGTAAGCCCAAATTTTGCGCGGATTCTCGAAAAAATGCTGAAGCCGATGGTTGGCCACCGCTTCCAATCGGCAGCAGATGTCCTCAGAGCTCTCTCTGGCCAATTTGAAGACCCAAGTCTTATGGATGGCTTGGCAACTCAATTCAACGGCTCTTCTCGTGCAGTTGAAGAACCGACAATATTTAATGACGAGGGTTCTTCGTGGTCACGGCCTGAGAGCAAAATTAATCAAGATTTACGCTCGAACCACACCCGCGCTGGTAAAACTTCCTTCAGCCAATCTGGGAACACGGGGATGCAGCCGAGAGTTTCCCGGACTCTGGCTGAGTCAGGCAGAACTTTCGGAACGGTTGGACATTCTAGCGGCAATTTAGCAGCGTCAAAGGTATCGAAAGTTGCTCCTAAGTGGGACACGAACAGCTTGCGAGCGGCATATTTTAAAGGCAAGCGCGATTTTGCTGACTGCGAACTGTCTGGCCTACAACTGCAAAAATTGCAGTTAGCGGGAAGTAATTTTTATCAGGCTAGGTTGGTGAAGGCAAATTTGCAAGCAGCGGATTTGTCGGGGGCGAATTTGGGTCACGCCCGGTTAATTCAGGCGAATTTGCGAGATGCTAATTTGACTGAGGCTTATTGCAGCACTGCCAATTTTGAAGGCGCGGATTTCCGAGGTGCTGACTTGACGGGGGCTTATTTGACTAAGGCGAATTTGCGGGGAGCAAATTTGTGCGGGGCGAATCTTACCAACGCTACAGTTTCTGACGAACAACTGGCAATGGCAAAGACCAATTGGCTTACTGTTAAGCCGGATGGTAAGCGGACTTTTGGATTTTAAGAAGTCATTAGTCATCAGTCATCAGTCATCAGTCATTAGTCAGAAGAAGGAAGAAGAAAAAATGCTCCCACTCTCCCACTCTCCCTCTCTCCCTCTCTCCCTCTCTCCCCCTCTCCCCTACTTCCAACTCCCCCAGTCAGGTGAGTCGTCAGGAGGAAGCCCGATCGCCGATGGGCCGCCTAAATTAAAAACTAGGAATGGAGGATTCGATCGCACCTAAACATGAAACTGCTCAACCGCCGCACTCGAACGCTTCTGTACACCGGCATCCTGGCGCTGGCCTACTTTGTTACCGGAAAACTCGCAGCGTCGATGCTGGGACTGGTGAAAGCCGAACCCTCCCCCGTGTGGCCGCCCGCCGGTATTGCTCTAGCGGCACTGCTACTGCAAGGGCGACGGATGTGGCCGGGAATTGTCCTCGGTTCAGTGCTGTTAAACTCTACCGGCGGTGTACCGTCGGCTGTGATTGCCACATCGGCCTTTAGCGTCACCCTGCAAGCGCTGGCTGGAGAGGCTTTGCTGACTTGGAGCGGATTTTCTACCAAACTCGATCGACTGCGAGATGTTCTGGCTTTAGTAGCGGGCGCTGTCATCGGGTCTACTCTTGTGGGTTCTATCCTCGGCAACTTGGGTACGTGCATTTTTGGTTGGGCTCAGTGGAGCAATTTCTCTCGCAACTGGTGGACTACGTGGCTCGGAGACGGCATGGGAATTTTGATTGTCACGCCTGTGCTGCTGACTTTGAACCACGCCGTTAACAGTTTTAAATTTCCACTAAAACTGAGAGCTTTCACTATTCTCAATTACTTGTTTAGGAACAGGCAAGATGCCTGTTCCACAAGAGATGAATTTTCTTGTGGAACAGGCATCTTGCCTGTTCTTGACAATGGTGTTAATTGTGAGATTAAACCGGGGATTATTTCAAGATTAAAATCATTTTTTAACGGGGACAATTACCAATCAAAATTTACAAATTATTCAAGCAGGTTTCCTGCACCTGAAACCCGCTATAATGTTCTATTTTTAATTATTAATTATTCAGAAGTAGCGCTGTGGCTGACTCTCTTGCTGAGCGTGAGCTGGCTGTTCTTTTGCTCAAAAACACAAGCGGCGATCGCTCTGTATCCGCTGGAGTATCTGCCTTTTCCTCTGATAGTTTGGGCCGCCCTGCGCTTTCAACCGCCGGGAGCGATTTTTGCTTATTCGATCGTCTCTTACATCGCGATTTGGGGAGCAGTGCAGGGAGGCGGCCCGTTTTTGGCCAAAAGCGATAATCTCAAACAGGCGGTTTTATTTTTACAAGCTTTTACCGGTACGATCGCCCTAGTGGCTCTGATGTTGGCCGCCGCCGTAGCAGAACGCCAGCAAGCGCTCTTTGAGGTGCGCCGCACGGCCGCCATGCTGCGCGATCGCGAAGCTAGTTTAGCCAACGCTCAGCGCATCGCTCAGTTGGGAAATTGGGATTTAAATTGCGCTGCCCTCACAGCAACTGACAACTGCCAAGAATCCGCAGAAGATCGTATATCCAATATCGAATTGCGGTGGTCAAACGAACTTTACCGCCTCTTGGGTTTTGCTCCGGGAACTGTCAAACCCACACCAGAAGTTTTTTTGCAGGCTGTACATCCAGAAGACCGAGAATTGGTGGCGCGAGCGCAGCGCCAAGCTATGTTTGAGCGCCAAGCCTATTGCATTAACTACCGAATTGTGCTAGCAGACGGCTCCGAACGCACTGTCTGCGAACAGTCGGCCATTCAGTCAGGGGCGATCGCCGCGACAGTCCAAGACGTTACCGAACGCCACCGCGCGGAAACCGCTTTGCGGGCGTCCTCCGATCGCGATCGCTTGCTCTCAGAAATCGCCCTGCGAATTCGCAACTCCCTCGACCTCGAAGAAATTCTCAATACTACTGTTGCCGAAGTCCGGCAATTTTTCAAGGCAGACCGCGCTTTCATCGGTATTGTGGACGCGGACGGGGTAAATCTTCCTAGCCCGGTGTACGGTAAGGTTGTGGCTGAGTCTGTGGCAAGCCAATGCCGTTCTCTTTTGGGGTGGGTACTCGCTGACGAGAATCACCTCGAAAGCCAGAAAACTTTTTATGCTAACAACCGCGTCCGAGCTCTCTCCGATACTGCTAGCGTTCAACTCAGCGTTCCAATTGCCCAATTGTACAGCGACTATCAAATTAGAGCGACGTTAAATGTGCCGATCTTCCTGGGGGATGAATTGTTCGGGATCTTGGCCGTCAACCAGTGCTCCGGGCCCCGCCAGTGGCAGGAATTTGAAATTGATTTGTTGGAAAAACTCGCTACTCAAGTGGCGATCGCTCTACAGCAAGCCCAACTTTTGCAGCAGGTAAAAGCTCTGAATGCCAACTTGGAATCTCAAGTCGAGGAACGCACCCGCCAACTACAGCAAAAAATGCACGAGTTGCAAGAAAGCAACCGCCTGAAAGACCTATTTTTGCACGCAGTTTCTCACAATCTCCGCACTCCTGTTATGGGAATGTTAATACTACTGAAAAATTTGCTCAACAAATCGGCCTCTGACTCTCTACAAGATGTTCCCGTTTCTCGATCGATTTTGCAGCGCATCGTTCAGGCCAGCGAACACCAGTTGACTATGGTTAATGCCCTGCTCGACGCTCACGCTAGCGAGGTCAAAGGTATTGTTCTCAATACTGTACCGCTGCATTTGCCGTCTTTAGCTTCAGCCATTGTTGCCGATTTAGAACCGATGCTGGCCAAAAATCAAGCAACTTTGACTCAGGAAATACCAGTGGATTTGCCACAAGTCAAGGCCGATCGCCAACACTTGCAGCGGGTCCTAGAAAATCTGTTGACTAATGCTATTAAACACAATCCTCCGGGAGTCAATATAACTTTGAAAGCCGAGGTAATTGAAGTTGAAACAGCGCTAAGTTATGAAGAAAATTTACATGGTTTAACATCGCCCAATAATCCGATCGCCCGCTGTATCGCTAACCGGATACCTGCTGCGGACGATCGTCCTAGGATAGGCGAGACCACCCAGAAAAATCAGGAAGCCCTGGCCAAATTTAACCTCGACGGCAGTTGCAAAATGCCCCGCTATCAGGGCCAAATTGGCAATATCGGCAGCAAATTGCCCGGAGTCACCGTAAAAATGGTTCGCTGTACTGTAACAGATAATGGAGTGGGAATCAGCGCCAAACAGCGGGAATCTCTATTTGAACTTTACGTTCACGACCCTAATAGCCGACAATTAACAGGGCTGGGTTTGGGCTTGTACCTCTCCAAGCAAATTATCAAAGCTCACGGCGGCGAAATCGGCGTCGAAAGCACTCCCGGAGGTGGCTCGACTTTCTGGTTTTCGCTACCTGCTGTCAACTCAGATGAGCCCTCTTTCTCAATCTAAAATCTAAAATCTAAAATGGTATGAACTATTGGGGCAATGCAAAATCAGTTCAGGCGTTAACGGTTTATGAGGTGTGGCGCGATCGCTTCCTCCGAGATCGGCTACGCCCTGCTGTCGGAATTGCCATCTTTTTTGCCTTCACAATAACTGTCTATTTTCTGGGCGAAAGATTCTTCGCTCGCCAGGAGTTTAAAAGTGTTTATTTGTACACGAGCGCTGCTGTAGAATTGGGTTTGTTGACCTGTTTTGTGTTGCAAAAAACCTCCTTTGGACAGCGCTATCCCGGTTTGCTATTTTTGGGTTTTTCGTGGTCGCTGACGGTGGTTGTACAGCTTGGGCTAGCTGTGGCACAAGCCGGGGAATTACCAATTTTTACCTGGAGTTTAGCCTTTCTGATCCAAGCTACGCTGATGCCCGTCCGCTGGCGCCTCCACCTGATTTCTCAACTCGGCGTTTTGTTTTGCCACGTCGGGATAAATTTGGTTTTAAATCTAAGTTTTGCTAAGTATACTCCTTTTAAGTTGACCGGGTTGTACTTATATTTGTTTTGGTTTTGTTTGATTTGCGATTTGTCGGTTTATTGGTACGAATGTCTGCAACGGAAAGAGTTTAGTACCAGGCGTGAGTTGGAATCTGCTTACCAGCAGTTGGAGGCGGCGGAGGCGAAATACCGCAGCATTTTTGAGAATGCCGGCGAGGGGATTTTTCAAAGCACTCCCGATGGTCGTTATATTACTGCCAATCCCGCTTTGGCGCGGATTTACGGCTGCGATTCCCCGGAAGAAGTGACGGCAAAGTTTACTGATATTGAGCGGCAGTTGTACGTCGATCCGGCTCGCAGAAATGAGTTTTTGCGATCGATCGAGGAAAGCGGCACAGTATCGGATTTTGAATCTAAAATTTACCGCTGTGACGGCAGTATTGTCTGGATTTCCGAGAAGGCGCGGGCGGTACGGGACAGCAGCGGCGCCGTGCTTTATTATGAGGGTTTAATTGAGGATATCACGCAGCGCAAACAAGCACAAGAATCGCTACGGCTGTTTATCCACGCTCTTTCTCACGACTTGCGAAACCCGGTGGCGGGAATGTTAATGGTGCTGAAAAATTGGCAAACGAAAACCGGGGATTCGATCGCAATTCCCCGTTCTATTTTGGATCGGATGATTCAAGGTAGCGAGCAGCAATTGCGCTTGATAAATTCGCTGTTGGAAGTTCACGCCGGGGAATTGCGCGGTTTGGTTTTGCACTGCGATGCCGTTGATTTGAGGGCGATAGTTGAAGCTGCTGCGACAGATTTGGAGCCTTTAATGAATGAGGGTAAAGCTACTTTTAAAAATTTGGTTCCCGAAGATTTGCCAGCCGTGAATGCTGACAAAACTCAGTTGTGGCGTGTGTTCTCTAATTTGATTGCTAATGCTTTGAAACACAATCTGCCCGGACTTAATTTAACCGTTTCGGCTCAATTAATCAAGGCCGGTAAATTAACTATAAATCAAACAACAGCAAAACAAAACATCGACAAATTACCGATTACCAATCCACAATTCCCCATTACCAATCCCGGAAGTAGGATGATTTACTGTACCGTGGAAGATGACGGGGTGGGAATATTGCCGGAACAGTGCGAACATCTTTTTGACCTTTACGTTAGGGGCGATCAATCCCGACACTCCGTCGGTTTGGGTTTGGGTCTATATCTTTGTCGGCAAATTATTGGCGCTCACGGTGGCCAAATAGGGGTAATTAGCACTCCCGGTGCTGGGGCAAGTTTTTGGTTTACTTTGCCGCTAGCTGAGAATTTCCGTTGATTTTTTTGTATTTTAAATTACATTTAATCTAGCAACCGTCCCAGATATTTAGAACGTTATTAATTGCTGAAACCTTTGCGAAATATGCTTCTTCCTTCTGCCTGGGGCTATACTTTTGTTGTGCCGTCGCAGGTGCTTTTTGAGTGGTTCAAGCCAAATCAGTCGATCGGGCTATTTCGCTCGGACTATTGATATTAATTTAAAACCGTGGTATAGTGACCAAAATGTTTTTAAAGGAAAAAATAAATTTCCGATCTTCACATTTTCTTTAGAAACATCATTTAATCTAGAAAATCTCTAAAACTAGATAAAAAATATGCAATTTATGTTTGTCGAGCAAAGCTCAGAAAATACAGCTAAAGACGATGCAGCTAAGTACGACTCAGCTAAATATAACGAGCGGTCGTTCTCAACTTTAATTCGGGCGCTCCGTCTTTCCCAAGGTTACTTTTCTTTCGTTTTAGTCAACTGCAACTCGCTAGCTTTGCGGCAGCAAATAGTCGATCGGCTGCAAGCAAATTGTCCCGTGAAACCGCGACAACTGTTTTTGCCCAAATCGGCGACAACTCTCTACACGACAATCGCAGCAGAAATAGATGGCGAAAAGCCTCCAGCTTTAATGCTCCTCGGTTTGGAATCCGTGGAGCCGATCGATAGATTGCTCGTTTCTACCAACCTACTATGCAGCGAATTCAGCAAAACATTTTCGTTTCCCCTCGTCTTTTGGGTGACGGATGAGCTCCTGAGAAAAATCATTCGTACCGCCCCGGATTTATACAATCGGATGACGACAATTAGATTTATCAGTAATTAGTAATCAGCCCATCGATTTTAGATTTTAGATTTTAGATTTTAGATTTTAGGTTTTTAACAGTCAACAGCCCATCGATTTTAGATTTTAGATTTTAGATTTTAGATTTTAGATTTTTAACAGTCAACAGTCAACAGTCAACAGTCAACAGCCAACAGTCAACAGTCAACAGTCAACTGTTAAATTCCGCTTCCCACATCTGGACTAATTCTCGCGCCGCCGCAGTTCCCTCAGCAGGAAAACTTGCCAAAAAGTCTTTATCAGCCCCCACGTCGTAAGGCCCTTCCTTAAACTCCAAAATCACAGTATCCTGTGTCAAAGCTACTAACGTTTGACACTCTCCGGGCTAAAGCCACGGAGATTCTTAAGACTTAAGTCTTAAACGCGCTGTCAAATCGCATCTACACGCTCGAAACAACTACTTGCACGAGAAGTATTGCTGTTGCGCTTACTTTTGTTTTTAGATCGCTTTCTGATTCCATCAATAATCCAGTTAGGTACGCTCAACGACTCACTATTACGTGTTTGGACAGGCTCGGCATTGCCGAGTAGCGATCCAACCCAGGAGTTTCACCTTATGAAATCGTTTCAACACGTAGATGGTTGTTCTTACTTGCCTGTCTAAATTATAAACTTTAGCTGAGGATTTATTAGATATTTTAACAAAGTTTTATAATTAAAGCCGTCAAGCTTATGACGGGGCTTCAAACCCAATTTTTTGGTGAACAAATGGGCTAGTCTGGGATCATCGTTATCAGCATCTCTTGACACATGGAAATCGCAACTCAGGTGCGTATCACTAAGGCAATGCGTTTGTCAAGTATCTTTAGAAAAAGTATTAGCCCGATCGCCCTTTCGACTATTCTAGTCTGCGCCAATACCGTTTTTGCATCTGAACCGACGGCGGCACTGTTGGTTCAGCAGCAATTCTCACAGCAGCAACTTAAAGAAGAAATTCACGATCGAGTTCAAGAAGAAGTTGACATTGCTTTCGGGCGCACGGCGGTACTGCTGAACGGGCTGATAATTGCCCTAACTTTGTTTCCGACAGCAGCCGGAGTCGGGGTTTGGTTTCTGTTGAGCAAATTGTCCAAGCAGACAACAATTGCCCGCCAAGAAATTGAAAGTCTCCATTACGATACAATCTCTCAATTAAAACTATTAATTTCCGACGCTGAAACTATCTTAGGCGAAATTCAAAACCCAAGTCACTCGACCGAGGCAGAAACAGACCTTTTATTCCCCGATGCCCAAATTCAAGAATTTGCTCCGGTTAACTATGGCAATTACCAAAAGTTATTGACGGCCGCCGACTATGCTAAACAGGGAGATGCTTGTTTCTTTGAAAACCGTTATCAAGATGCGATCGCCGCTTACGATCAGGCCCTGCAAATTCAGCCGGATTTAGCCGATACTTGGAATAACCGAGGAGTAGTGCTCACGAGAATGCAGCGGTATCCAGAGGCGATCGCCTCTTACGAACAAGCTACTACAATTCGCCCCAATTATCCCGATGCTTGGAACAATCGAGGCGTGGTATTGTTGGAGTTGCAGAAGTACCAGGAGGCGATCGGCTGTTACGAACAAGCAATTCAAGCCAAACCCGATTATGCCGATGCTTGGAACAACCGAGGCGTTGCTTTTTCCAAAATGCAGGAGTACGAACAAGCAGTAATTTCTTACAATCAAGCCCTACAAATTAAAAATGATTATACTGACGCTTGGAACAATCGAGGCGTTGCACTCTCCAAATTGCAAAAATACGAAGATGCGATCGCTTCCTACGACAATGCTGCTAAAATCCGACCTGATTTTTACCGAATTTGGTACAACAAAGCCCGATGTTATGCCCTACAAGGTAAAATTGAATTAGCCATTGAAAATTTAAAGCGCGCCCTCAATCTCAATCCGAATGTATGTAAAGAGTTGGCAAAAAGTGAAGCTGATTTGGAGAAGATTCGCGAACATGAAGCCTTCAAGCAGTTGATTAATTGAGCGGAACTAAGTAGATGAGTGGGAAAATACCTACAGCCTATTCCAGGTTTACGAAGTTTAGGGACAAAGGTTTTCGCCGTTTCCCTACGGGGATATGACGCTAGGCGGGGGTACTTCATAAGCGTGGAATCTGCTGTAATACCAATTTTAAAAAAGAATGCAACAGTATTCTTGTTCCCCCCGCAATGCAGCGGGGGGGCTAGGGGGGGTCGAAGAGTGTTGCACGATTTTAGAGAATTAGTATTACTTCTGTTTGATTACTACCAAAGTAATGTCATCAAATACTTTTTGCTCCCCGATGTATCGCCGCACGTCGTCAATAACAGCTTGCTTGATTTCTGTTGCTGACTTTTCCCTGTTAAGGACAACAACTTCAATCAATGGCTCGATACCGTATTGATTTTTATTCATATCAAAAGCTTCGGTAATTCCATCTGTGTAGAGTACGACAACATCCCCCGAATTCAACTGTATTTCAGTAGAAGCAATGAAATCGGCAATATCTGCTTCCAAGGCGATGGGAAAACCTAACTCTATGGTATCAATCCGCTCTACTTCGCCGCTGTCACGCACGACAATCACCTCTTCGTGCTGTCCGCTCAAATGCAGGGTGTTGTCCCCCCGATATTCCAGCAAAGAAAGGCTCATATTTTTACCGGAATCCATGCGCTCTACGTTGTCAAAAAGCGTTTGGTTGACTGTCTGTAATAATTTAACGGGGTCGGTTTCCTTGTGAACCAGCAAAGTGCGAATTGCTGTTTGCGCCATAATCATTAACACGCCACTTTCTAAACCGTGTCCTGTCACGTCGCCGATGCCAATTGTGGCTTTACCGCCGTGATTTAGTACGTCGTAGTAGTCGCCACCAACTTCATCAGCCGGTTCCATGAAGGCAGCAATTTCTAGCCCTGCAATTGAGTCTAATTCCTGCTGTTGAGGCAAAATCATTTGTTGCAGGCGGCGGGTTACGTCTAGTTCGGCACTCATACGAAGGTTTTCTACTTTTAGCCGTTGGTTCAAAACCAATATTTCTTTATTAGCTTGGGCTAATTGTGCGGTGCGTTCTTCTACTTTTTGCTCTAGGGTTTGATAAAGTTGGGCATTTTCTAGGGCGATAGATGCCTGGGAAGATAGGAGTTGTAAAACTTCTATTCGCGCTGGGGTGAATACTTTTTCTGCTAGGTTGTTTTCTAAGTAAACTACGCCCATGAAGCGACCTTGATTGATGATGGGAGTACAGAGTATGGATTTGGTTTGATGGGCAACAATATAGGGGTCGGCGGCAAACATTGCCTCGGTGGTAGCATTGTTTAAGACGGCAGGTTTTTTGGTTCTTTCTACATAGTTGATGACGCTGATGGGGAGGAATTCGGGGAGGGGCAGATGGGGGATTTGTGAGAGGGTGATGTTGTCGCCTTCCACTTGTCCGACGGCTTCTATGGTGAATGTGTTTGAGTGTTTGAGTAGCAAATATCCGGTTTGTGCGCCGGCATTTTCTATGGCGATTTTGATTAGTTTTGCTAGCAATTCACTGAGGACTATTTCACTGGAGATGGCTTGGGCGGCTTTGAAGACGGAGGCTAAGTCAAATCCTTCGGAATTGCTGCTACTGGTAATGATGGTGGCTAAGGTGAGGCTGGTTTCTGGGGGTTTTTGAGCGTTGATTTTGGCGAAGAATTGCGGATATCGGGTTTCTAAGTCTTTGACTTTGGCTTTGGCTCCCCAGCGGATGTAGCAGTAGTATGCTTCTAGTAGGAAGAAGCGGGCCATGTTTTCTTGGCCGCGAGTTAGGTGAAATTCGCCGGTGAGTTCGTTGGCGAGGGCTTCTTCTTGGGTGTATTGTTGTTCTCTGGCCCCGGTGATGGCCGCATCGTAGAGGGTGATGGCTGCGGGGTAGTCTCCTAAAATTCTCGCTTTTTCTGCTTCTACTAACTCGTATTTGTGTTGGTAGTTGGCGGGGCAATTGTTGGCCCAATGTCTCATTGTTTGTTGATTGGTGGCTACTTGTTGGAGATATTCTCTCTGTTCGGTTTCGCTGACGTGGGGATATTGAGCGAGGAGGCTGAGGGAGTAGTAAAAGTTGAGTTGTGCTGTAGCCATCAAACCGCCAGCAGGTGCCTTATATTTATCTGCTTGTCGAGCATTCTCAACGGCGACTTCTGGTTCTTTAAATAAATATGAAAGTAAAGTTTTAAAAGTGTATATAAAAAACAAGTTATAATAATTATTCATTTGTAATGCAGCTTCAATAGACTCTTTTTCATTATATTGATCGCCTGTTAACTCAGTTAGTCGGTTTGACTGACCCAGTAAATTCAAGTAAAGTTGTTGACACATCTTAATAGCTTCAAAAGAATGAGATTGCTTTAGTTTGCCAATCAAAGATACATACTCTCTGGTTTTAACATCAAGCAAATCTAAGTCGTTGCCCGCAAAGAATATATGAAGATTATTTACTATAATTGCGTAACACCCATACTCTAAATTTCCTGTTTCTAGCCCACTATTAACAGCGTCTTGCAAAGAGTCTATGGTTTCCCTAACATGGTCTTTCCAGTGTCGAATAGATAAGTTAAAGCAATATAAAACAATTACTTTTATATTTTTGGCATTAAATTGCTCCAAAAATCTTAAAGATAACTGACCAAATCTATATCCTGAATCAATATCTCCAGAAGCAGTCAAAAAGATACCATAATGAACGTACACGCCAGCAGCTAAAGGAGGATTTCCGTAAGTTAAGCAGAGATCCACCATTGCAAATAAAAGCCGTGGCAGTAAAGCAGGATTCGTAATATAAGCAGCCGAAGTAACACTTAAAAGAATCCGAATTGCGGCAAACTTATAAGGATCGGTCATTTCGGGAAGGTCGCATAAATCCTCAATTTGTTTATTTTCTTCGGTCATTTTTCTTGAAATTACCTGAATCAAAATTCCGGGATTTTCTGACATTTTCGACAGCGAAATACCTAATTTTTCCAGCACTTCTAGCCCTGTATCTATTGCTTCTGATAGCCTGTATTGAGAAATATAAGACTGAATTTTTACCTCGTAAACTTTCACTCTGTCTAAAAGCGTTTTTCCCTCTTGCAGCACAACTTCTAAAAGCTGTTCCGCCCGTGCAAAATTACCGTTTAAATATTCAGCTTCTACGGTTTCCACATAGATAGGCAGCGTCAAGTCATAATCACTCAGCCAACTATCGGCAGCCAGCAGTCCCAAACTGAGATTAAAATAATTAACAGCCGCTTCAAAGGCTGCGGATGCTTTAGCTTTTTGACCGGCAATCAAGTTAAGTTCTGCTAACAGGTTTTTGTCTGACTGTGCGGCTAGTAGCGGTAATTCCTCTGTGGTTGTCTCTATACCAAAATTCAATTGATTAACCAGGGCAAAAATATTGTTTTTGCGTTCTTCTGCTGTGGTATTTTGCAGCAGCAGTTGACCGATTTGGAAGTGAGTTGATTTTTTCTCGGTTTCGGGAATCAGAGAATAGGCAGATTGCTGCACTCTGTCGTGCAAGAATTTGTAATCTACTTTCACATCTTGCAGCCGCACTGATTCAGATTCCGAATCGACAAATACCAAGGGAATTTTGTAGGCTTCGGAGAGGGGTAAAATCAAACCCGCCTGAAGCGCTGGCCACAACTGTGCCCCGGATACTAATTCTGATGCTTGGTTGACAATCGCTAAAACATCTAAGTTGAAAGTGTTGCCAACGCAAGCGGCAAGTTTTAAGGCTTTCTGAGTAACCTCTGGTAGTTTTTGAATGTTTCTAGCAATCAGTTCGACCACGTTTAAATCGGTAATGCCAATGGCTTGGATTGCCTCGATATCCCATTGCCATTTATCGCTGCTGGCTTCATAATGCAGCAGGTTTTCCAAGGCGAGGGTTTTCAGCAGTTGGGTTAAAAAGAAAGGGTTGCCTTGGGTTTTGCTAAACAGGAGTTGTGAAAAGGATTGAATGCGTTTTGTGGCTGCGGATTCATTGAGAGTATCGGCAATCAGTTGGCTAACATGATTTAGCGCTAAAGGTTGGACGGTGATGTTGTTGAGATTTGCCCCCGATGCGCGGATTTTTTCTAAGGTTTGAATTAAAGGGTGAGTGGGGTTGACTTCGTTATCGCGATATGCTCCAATGATTAACAAAAATTGGCTGTCAGAGTCACTCATCAGCAGTTGCATCAGTTTCAGGGAGGCTGCATCTGCCCACTGCAAGTCATCTAAAAAAAGGACAACGGGGTGTTGGGGCTGACAAAAGACTTTGAGGAATTGTTGAAAAACTCGATTGAAGCGGTTTTGTGATTCTGTTGGCCCTAATTGCGGTACTTCTGGCTGGGGGCCGATAATGAATTCAACTTCGGGGATGACATCAATAATGACTTGGGCATTGGGGATCAGGGCATCTAAGAGTTGATGTTTCCAACTGGCAACTTGTCCGGCATTTTCTGTGAGTAATTGGTTAATTAAGGCTTGAAAAGCTGTGATGATGGCTGAGTAGGGAATGTTACGGTTAAATTGGTCAAATTTGCCGGAAATGAAATAACCCCGCTGGCGGACTATGGGTTTGTGAACTTCGTTGACGATGGCGGTTTTGCCAATGCCCGAATAACCGGATACTAGGATCATTTCGGCATGGCTTTGATCCCGCCCGGCCCCCCTTGATAAGGGGGGGGTAAGAGAGGGTTCTTCGCTTGGAACCCCCCCGGCCCCCCTTGCTAAGGGGGGAGTAAGAGGGGATTCCTCTAAAGCCCCCTTACTAAGGGGGTTGGGGGTTAGAGATGTTGGGGTTATAGAGGGTTCTTCGCTTGGAACCCCCCCGGCCCCCCTTGCTAAGGGGGGAGTAAGAGTGGATTCCTCTAAAGCCCCCTTACTAAGGGGGTTGGGGGTTAGAGATGTCGGGGTTATAGAGGAGTGGCTAATTCTTTCAAAGGCGGCTAGTAATTCTATTACTTCCTGTTCGCGGCCGTAAAGTTTTTGTGGTATCAGTAATTGGCTACCTTTGTCACGGGTGGCAATGGCAAAAGGTGCTATTGTTCCTGTAGCAAGCAACTGATTTAAACAAGTTTCTAAGTCAAATTTTAATCCCGCTGCGCTCTGATATCTCTCTTCGGCATTTTTCGCTAAGAGCTTCATTACGATATCAGAAATAATTTGAGGAATTTCTCTAATTTCACAAATAGGTAAAGGCTGTTTAGCTAAGTGACAATGTATTAACTCCATCGGATCGACCGTAGAAAAAGGTAACTGACCCGCCAGCATTTCGTATAAAGTAACTCCTAAAGAATAATAGTCGGTTCGGTAATCTACCGAGCGGTTCATTCGCCCCGTTTGTTCTGGGGAGAGATAGGCGAGAGTACCCGCCAGTTCTGAGGGGTTGCTCACAGATTGATTTTCTTGTTGCAGGCGGGAGGAAATGCTAAAGTCAGTGAGTTTGACTTCGCCTGTGGTAGAGTTAATAATGATATTGCCCGGTTTAATATCTTTGTGAATAATCGAATGGCGGTGCAAATAATCTAAGGCATCTATTAAGGCAATGGCAATTCTCAGAACTTCTGTCAAAGGGAAGGTTTGGTTAGTAAGTAACTGGTCGAGAGAGGAGCCGCCAAAATCTTCTAAGATTAGGGCAAAGCTATTGCGATAGTTTTCTAGGCTATAGACTTTGGTGATACTAGAACTGTCTAGGGGTTGGGTAATTTTGTATTCATTTCTGAGGCGGGTGACTTCTTCCAGAGTTGGGTACTCGGATTTGAGGAGTTTGACGATAATGGGTTGCTGGTCTGCTTCGCGGTAGCCTCGATAAACCAAACTTTTTACGCCGCTGTGAAGTTCTTGTACAATGCGATATCCGTTAAGTCCGAGCATAGTCCCTGCGCTGGTTGGTATTGTGCTTGTTAGTGATATTAGCCTATCGGGAGTGAAAACCACTGTATCATCAAGAAAATCCGTAAAAATTCATATTTTGCATGACGATAGAAAAGCTGTAGGGGCGGGTTCACCAACAATATTTGGTGAAAATCAACCATCTGATAAACCCGCCCCGGCCGGAATATTATGATGGTCAACTCATCGGATAGGATATGACATGAAGCGATCGGGAGATTTGTCGTTGGGTGGGGGCGGGTTTATGAGATAATCTATCTTAACCAAATATTGTTGGTGAACCCGCCCCTACAACATTTAACATAATACAATAAGCCAGGTCGCGGTCAATAGTTGCTGATCGAGACTGTAGAGAACTCATCTGTTATAGAATAACAGCAAAATCTATATTTCCCACAAAAGGGAGCTAGGAGAAAATTATGGCATTTCCGCAGGATTGGAGAAGCGCTGAAGCTGAAATATCTCGGTTCATTGCTCAGTCATGGTTAAACCCTGAACTTTACAATAACTTGCTCACTCGACCCACCGCTACCCTCCGGGAGGCTGGATTAATTGAAGACTTCGTAGAAGTCCGCATCAATCAGAGTCCCGATGCAGTTCCCGTCCTTCTAGGTACTCAAGGGGAAACGGTGATTTATGTCCTACCCCTACCTCCCAAACCCGATGATCTGACAGAGGAACAGATTAGCAGTTGGCTTGATGGGCGGGCTGAGATATTACCAGGAAGACTTAGGGTCTGTTGCACCTAAAGTTCCTTTAGCTTACCGCAGGCGGAACCCGTAGCTTGCCAGTTTTTCGGCCCCGCTTGTCTAGTCGCAGCGGGGCCGCTTCAGGAGAGTTGGCTGTAGTAAAGAGACGTAATTTTTCCCAACCTACTTCCCTTATTTTTGGGATTGTATCTGAATTATATGGCTGCGGCGGGTTTATATTATTTGTTAATAATTATCCCATATCACCGCTAACCCGCCCCGGCTTTTATCTGACGCTAAAATCCATTCAAACATTATATTAAACACCCTTCAGGATGCTCTACCAACCAAAGTTTAAAAATTGCTTCACCGTCGAAATCATCAAATCGGTGGGAGTATTCCTGATCTCCGAGTCAGATTCCTTCGTCCTCTCAGGCCACCTTTACGAACTATTAACCCCCTTAATTAACGGTAACAACACCGCAGACGAAATCGTCAATCAACTGCGAGGTCAAGCCTCACCGCCAGAAATTTACTATACCCTAGCCCTGCTAGAAAAACAAGGCCACCTGATCGAAAACGACACCTCCCTCCCCGATGAAACTGCTGCATTCTACACCCTTTTAAACATCTCCCCTCAGCAAGCCACATCGCGCCTACAATCCCTCAAAGTAGCCGTCATCTCCTACAGCCAAATTCCAGCAGAAACTTGCATTAGCGCCCTAGAAACCCTCGGCATTCAAACCTCGGCCACCGCAGATATCACCGTCATCCTAGCCGACGATTACCTGCAACCAGAACTGGGCGAATTCAACCAAAAAGCCCTTCAAACAGGCAACCCTTGGCTACTCGTCAAACCTACAAGTTCCACAATTTGGGTTGGCCCGATTTTCCACCCCGAAACCACCGCCTGCTGGGAATGTCTCGCCCAACGCCTGAGAGCAAATCGCCCCACCCAAAGCTTCATCCAGCGTCAAAAAAACTACTCAACACCCTTATTAAATCCCCCATCTTACCTACCTTCCACCCTACAAATGGGTTTAAATTTAGCCGCCACAGAACTAGCAAAATGGATTATCCAAGGCAATAATAAAACCTTAGAAAATACAATAATTGCCTTTGACACCAAAACCCTCAAAACCACCAACCACACCATAACTAAACGCCCCCAATGCCCCGAATGCGGTCAACTTCCGCCCCAAGAAATCCAGCCCTTTGTCCTCCAAAGCCAGAAAAAAACCTTTACCGCCGACGGCGGACATCGCGGCTTTTCCCCAACCGAAACCCTGCAAAAATTTGACAGCCAAATCAGTCCCATAACCGGAGTTGTGCGCGGTTTACTCAAAGTTCCCCAAACAACCAATGCTTTAACACCGAACTACTTAGCCGGCCACAATTTCGCTACCATGTTCGATGACTTGTACTTCCTCAAAGAAAACTTACGCGGCAGAAGTGCCGGCAAAGGCAAAACCGACGAACAAGCCAAAGCCAGTGCCTTGGGAGAAGCCATTGAGAGATATTCCGGCGTATTTCAAGGCGACGAAATCCGAAAAAAAGGCAGCTATCAAACAATGGGAGAAACCGCCCTTCACCCCAATGATTGCATGGGTTTTAGTGCAGCGCAATATAACACTCGCCACGAATGGAATAAAACCTGTAATAACTTCTTTCAAAGAGTCCCCGAACCCTTCGATACCAGCCGAGAAATTGACTGGACACCAATTTGGTCATTAACTCATCAACGAGTCAAATATTTACCCACAGCTTACTGTTATTACGGCTATCCCAAACCCGAAAAACCCGACTGTTGGGCGGACTCCAACGGTAGCGCCGCCGGCAATACCAAAGAAGAGGCAATTTTGCAAGGATTTATGGAATTAGTCGAGCGAGATAGCGTTGCCTTGTGGTGGTACAATCGAGTTAAAGTCCCCGCAGTTGATTTAGATAGCTTTAACGATTCCTACATTCAAGAACTCAGAAACTATTATCAAAGTATAGAGCGAAGTCTCTGGGTTTTAGACCTCACCAGTGATTTTAACATTCCCGTTTTTGCCGCCCTTTCTCACCGCATCGACAGAGAAATCGAAGACATTATTTTTGGTTTTGGCGCACATTTCGATCCCAAAATTGCCCTATCTCGCGCTTTAACAGAAGTCAATCAATCGTTACCCGCAGTATTAACCTTTAACAGCGATGGTAGCACAAATTACGGCGTTTCCGACGGCCTCACTGTTGAGTGGTACAAAACCGCCACCCTAGAAAATAAATCTTATTTAACGCCCGATACTTCCCAACCTTTAAAATTACTATCTGACTATCCCCCCTTAGCCAGCGATGATTTAAAAGCAGACGTTGAAAAGTGCGTAAAAATAGCTGAAACATTAGGCTTAGAAACCTTTGTTTTAGATCAAACCAGGCCCGACATTGGCTTAAATGTCGTCAAAGTTATAGTACCAGGAATGCGGCACTTTTGGAAACGCTTAGCACCAGGGCGACTTTATGACATTCCCGTGAAATTAGGCTGGCTAGATGCACCAATCCCCGAACACCAAATCAACCCATTCCCGATATTCTTTTAAGATTAATTATGAGTGAAACCATCCCCCAAATCATCCTTTCTTTTAAGCCAGAAATTTCTCTAATTGAGGATGCCGAAAAAGGCTTAATTTTAAAAGCCCCATACATCGACTTTAACCTCAACAAACTCTCCCCCGGAATTGTCGCCGCGATTAAAGTTATTTCTACCGCAGGCGCCACCGAAACAGCCCTAACTCAACTGGTAGTTGCTACCGATGGCAGTTCCGCCCTCGCTAAATTCTACTACTACCTAGAACAATTTGTCATCCTGGGTTTAGTTTACCATACTTTAGAAATAGACGGCAGTGCGATCGCTACAGCCGTGCCAATAGCCACACCCTATAAATGGCAATTATCAGAGACAATTACTGATAATAACTATCAACTTTCACGCTTTGCCTATTGCCACTCAGAAAAATCCCATCTTGTAGTAGAATCTCCCCTTTCCAAAGCCAAAATCATTCTCAAAGATTGGCGCAGTGCAGCTTTAATTAACGAACTTTCGCGACCTAAAGCCATCTCGGATTTAACCACAATTCCGGGGGTTTCTGAAGCCACCGCCCGATTATTTATCAGCTTTTTGTTAACTACTGAAGTGCTATCATCTGTTAACAACAATAGCAGCTTAGAACCAAGTAAAACTCTAACTCAATGGGAATTTCACGATTTATTATTTCACTCCCGCAGTCGCGGCGGCAGACATTCCAATCTGATGGGCAAAACCTTTCGATTTTTAGGGCAAATCGAACCGACACCCGTGCTCAAAGCCAAACCATCCAACGAGATTATTAATCTTTATAAACCTGACCTAGACAGTTTGAAACAAACAGATAGACCTTTTACAGCAATTTTAGAATCAAGAAAATCCATTCGGCAACATGGAGAAAAGCCGATTACTGTTGAACAATTAGGAGAATTTCTGTATCGTTCCGCGAGATTGCGCGAGATTGTCCCCAGAGATAACATGGATTGCAGCAATAGACCTTATCCAACCGGAGGCGCTTGCTACGATTTAGAGATTTATACAGCTATCAATCGCTGTGAAAATATTGAGGCTGGCTTGTATTATTATGCACCCGAAGAACACCAACTTTGTAAAATTTCTGGGAAAACAAAGCAGGTAGAAGCATTGCTAAAAAGTGCAGGCTTGTCAGTACAGATAGAGGTAGAACCACAGATTTTAATTCTGCTATCCTCTCGGTTTTCGAGAGTAACTTGGGGCTATGAATCAATGGCCTATAGTCTAATATTAAAGCACGTTGGGATTTTGTATCAAACGATGTATTTAGTGGCAACAGCAATGAATCTCGCGCCGTCGGGAGTTGGCGGGGGAAATTCCGAGTTATTTGCAGCAGCGGCAGGATGCGATTATTTTGCCGAATCCTCAGTGGGAGAGTTTATCTTGGGGAGTCGGTGATTAGTTTCCTATACAGGTAGGGACACGGCACTGCCCATTGGTGTCAACTTAACTTCTAACCCAGTCACAGACTCGGGTTTGACTATTAAACTTAGATCCCCCCTAGCCCCCCTTAATAAGGGGGGGACAGGAATATTCTCAAAGTCCCCCTTCTTAAGGGGGATTTAGGGGGATCTAGACTGGGCTAAAAGCGAGATTTATCAGGGGTTTCAGTCTTAAGTTGACACCAATGGGAACTGCGGTGTCCCTACTACGGGGATTGACGAAAATTAAAATGAATTTTACGACCCTAAATCATAACTGGGTGGCAACCATGCAGGCCGACTCAAGTTAAAGTTTTCCTCTAACATTAATTCTGCACTATTCAACGCTCCTTGCACCCATCCTTGCATATTTGAATAGGCTTCGCCACAGACATAAACATTAGCAGCATGAATCGGATGCCGCATCTGTTTCATCACTTCCCAGGGCTGACAGCGGGGGTTCCAAGAGTGCCATCCTCCCCCGTAGGGATCTTTTTGCCAGTCGATATAAAGGGCGGTATAAGGTTCTGGAATATCTGCTAAATTGTGTAGGGCTTTGATTTGTCGCTGGGCCGTCCGTACCATGTTCTGAGAAGGAACTAAGGGGTCTGTGGTAATAGAACCATCACTTTTCAGAAAAGCTCTCAATTCCAGTTTTTCGCCTCGTTCTCCGCGAAAAGCTGGACGTTTTTCTGGGTTATCTGGATTATAGGCCATCGTTCGCCAAAAACCCGCAGCAATATTATCAGAAAAAACACTTAATAATAGCGAGTTGTGATTGTTGGGATCGCCCCCTTGGGTGCTTTCTGTACCGAAGTAGTAACACTTTTGCATCGGCAAATCTGTAGCTGAAGTACCACCATGAATATTTAGTTCGTGCCACCAAGGAGTATGATAGCCGAGGAAAAGTTTGTAAGCGGAATCGCCACTAACAGTTTGGATATTTTCCTGAAAAGTTGAATTGCTAAATAGGAAATTCTGCTGATTTTCTACGGCCAACAGTTCTAGCGATCGCTTCGGCATTGCTAAAATCAGATGTTTCGCGAACACGGGCGGGAGGGAATGGCCAGCGCGATCGACAAAATTTAACCTAATCAGCCCTTCAGAGGTGCGATCGAAGGTTTTTAATCGATGATTTAGGCACACTTCCCCACCCTGTCTCTCAAATTCTGTCGCGAGGGTTTTCGGTAATGTTTGGTAGCCATCAGCCATCATGTACCAAGTATCGCTGTAGGGAAGAGACATACTCGTAGCGATCGCACTAGCCGCATTCCAAGTACCCAAATCCGAATAGAAAAAGCCTGTATCCAAACAGAGATTGTAAGCCTCGTTGCTAATTTCCTTCAGCAACACTTCCCAAATACTCAAATCATACAAGTGTTGACCGTCAATTTTCAGCGTTTCGCGATCGCGCTTCCACTCTTGTGAGGCAAAATAGGCCGCAGTCAATTTTTGATCGGGAATCGCCCGCCCAACAGCCAAATCGAACAATTCCTCATAATTTTTACCTTCTTCATCCGGCCGTAAATTATAAGGTACTTTATCCGGTTGGTTAAATTCACTCATCAACAAATGGCGATCGCGAACATATGCCCGTACTCCCGGACTGCTAAAGTCAACAACCGTTGTCTTCAGGTTCAGCAACTGAATCAATTCCCAGACAATAGCCTGAGATTCCGTCACATACATCCCACCCAACTCAGCCTGAACATGAGGCATCCCCGGCATTGTCATTGATAATAACCGACCACCAATGCGATCGCTCAATTCATAGAGACGAATCTTAGAAGATTTGTGATGAGATGCTAACCGCCAAGCAGCGTAGACCCCAGAAACGCCACCACCCACAACTGCAACATCAATCATTTGATTTGGCTTAACTGCACTATTACTCATAACTTCCTAGTAAAATTCCCACCTAAAAAATTACTTATCGATCAATCAGCGTCAGGACACTCCAAGAACCTATTAGCGTCAAGTTACATAAAGAGAAAAAACCATCGTAATATAATCAGTCATTGGCCAATAGTAATTCGCATTTAAATTGCATACTAAAAGAAATTTTTCCTCGTGTGGGGAGTAGGGGTTGGGCATCTTGCCCGCCCTCAACATACAAATTAAATGCACAACAGTTTAGTAATTCGCCTCACTTTGATATTGATTGTACGGCATTGCATAATTTTGGGAGGACTCTTGTAGGGTGAACTCTTATAGCCACGCCGAAAAATAAGGGTTTTCAGCTTTGATAAAATTCAAAATCATCCCGCAAATATGCAACGCCTCACTTTCAACTACAAATATTTCTGCAACAACAAACCCATTTTCTCCTTAGTTGCGGTCGGCACTTGATCCAGCCGAGTCAGAATTGCATATTTTAAAGCTGAATGTGCATCAGATACTGGGGGGTTTTCTGTTAGTCTACGGACTGTTTCTTGAATGACTTTTTGAGCATTCTCTGCATTGCGGTGCAAATTGGCTATTACCATTTCTACTGTTACGCTGTCGTGTTCGGTATGCCAGCAGTCGTAGTCTGTGACTAATGCTAAAGTTGCGTAGGCAATTTCAGCTTCTCTCGCTAATTTTGCTTCCGGCAAATTTGTCATCCCAATGACTGTGGCATCCCAACTGCGGTAAAGGTGGGATTCTGCTTTTGTGGAAAATGCGGGGCCTTCCATGCAGACGTAGGTGCCGCCCCGGTGGAGGTTAACGTCGGGGAGGTTCAAGGATTCGATCGCACTTGCTAACACTTTAGCCAATTCGCCGCAAACCGGATCGCCGAATGTGATGTGACCGACTATTCCTTCTCCAAAAAAAGTAGAAACTCGATTTTTTGTACGATCGATAAACTGATCCGGTACTACCATATCTAAAGGTTTCGCCTCTGTTTTCAGGGAACCAACCGCCGACGCTGAGATTAAATACTCAACTCCCAAACTCTTCATTGCATAAATATTTGCGCGATACGGCACTTCTGAGGGCAAAAAAGTGTGGTTGCGGCCGTGTCTAGCCAGAAATGCTACGGGCGTACCGTCCAATGTTCCCACAATTGCGGCATCCGATGGCGCTCCAAAAGGTGTATCAATTTTCACCTCTTCAATATCCTTGAGGGCCTCCATTTTATACAAACCGCTGCCGCCGATAATTCCGATTTTTGCTTGTGCCATTTTTACCCTCTGCTTGAGTTTTACCACAGTGATTCTATCGGGCCATCGTTAAGTTGGCGTAAAGATAATTGAAGATTTCGTGACAACAGTCACCCGACATACACTATTTTGTCACCAAAATCATGTGATATTAATCACAAAGTAGCTTCACAAAATCTTTAAAAATAAAGGTACACAGTTCTGTTACTTATTTTTAGCGTGTTAAGCTCATGACAGTCAGCTCTGCTAACCTCCCCAAAATCTCGATCGAGGCGATCGTCCAGCGCATCTTTGCTTTTCGTCAAATCACCCCCCTTGACAGACGGCTGCTGAAATCAGCCATGCTAGCCCAGAATGGTCTTAACGAAAAAGACCAGTGTCACATCAACCGAGTGTGTCAGGGCATCCAAAACGGCTTGATTTTAGTTGTAGAATAAATTTCCAGCACTATATCTTGCTAGCTCAAGAAGGTGTTTTAAAATTTGTGTCTGAGTCTGTATCTGCTAAAACTGCGTTCGAGCGCTGTTTTACTATTTTTCGGCGCGCGATTGATCAACATCACAAATAATATTATTTATATCGTTGCCGGTTGCATCGGAATTAATAAAATCGAGTCAACAGTTAACATTCAACCATCCAGTTTTGCGACCCCTCCTTCTACATTCAGCAGTCAGTCGATTTTAGATTTTAGATCTTAGAATTGACTCCACAGATGAATCGGGAAGCTGGAAATTAGGTGTAAAATATTTCGCTTCTCAACAGTCAACAGTCAGCAGTCAACAGTCAACAATCATTTCCCTCGTGCAACCGGAATTGATATTACATCTTATCGATCAAAATTCAGCAGCCAAAAGCCTGTATAAGTCATGCCACTATCATCGGGCTGCACTAACAAAAAATGTAATCCTTTACTTAATTGCTTACGCTGTTGGTAAATTTGGGCCGCGGCTTTCACCTCGCTATCTTCAAAAGTAGCCACAACCCACCTATCTACTAACCCAGCTTCCAATATCAATCCGTCTGGTTCTCCAGCGATATAATTCAAAGCAAAAGGTTTGGCATCCTGAAGCCATCTAGCCAACCGCATAGACTGGCGTCCGCCGTCAATCACCACTCCCGGTACGGGTACTGTTGAGGCCAAGCCCAAATTCAGCGGTAACAGCAATTCTGGCATTTCCAAAATTGGCAGGGGACGCCCTTGGAAAGCCTCTTCAATGTCGCCGGCGGGTAGGGAAGCAAAACGCCAGCCATCCCCCCAGAGGTTTTCGGGTAAGGGTACGGGCGGCGGCGAGTCGAGGGCGATCGCGCTGTAAGTTTCACCTGTATAATTAGGCATACTCGAATATTCTTTGGCGCGTTGTTGCAGCAGCAATTTCAGAGCAGCAGTGCGCCGAGTCGCTTCCACCTTGACACCCAAAACTTTGCCCGCAGCTTCGATTAAGCCCAGAGACTGAGGCCTAAATACTTGAATCAAGTCGGGCAAATTCTGAGTTTGAGCTTGCTGCTGCAACTGCGAAGCTAGCCAATTAGAATTTGCGTCTCCCTGGCTACAAACAGCGCTAAATTGAAAACTGCCTTCCGAGTCGCAAATTAAGAGTTCCCACAGTGGTTTGCCAGTTTCGTCTTGGAGAGGGCGGCGGTAAAAATCGGCTTGCCAAATACGCATAAATAATTTAAAAATAAAATCTACAACTCGATAATTTTAATATAGCCTGGTGACAATCCGATACAATACCGAACTTTGAAAAAAAACTTCGAGCGATATAGCCATCCTCGCATCATTTGTGAATTTCTTACTCCCTCCCCTTTATAACCCACATTCCGCACCCCCAACTGGCACATACGCGGATTGAGGGGGTAAAAGTGAATCATCCGAGACAAAGCGTGAGT
>NZ_JAUBTU010000086.1:0-29581 GCF_036705085.1 Microcoleus sp. B6-A1 | reverse complement strand
AGCGGCGATGAATGATGACTATATGATGCAGATTCTCAAGTGCTTGTGTCAAGCCTGATTAAGATGCTCTTACCCTGCTTAACAATCCTAAAAATAGTTTGTTTTTGCTGGTTTAAGGCTTACTGAATTCAGCCTCTAGCTGTTTAAAGAGTTTTCGCTGCTCTCGGTCCAACAATTTATGCCTAAAAGTGTGTCTCATGTCCTGTTTCACGAGGGCATTGCGAGTTTAACCTTGACTACTCTAGTGTACTAGAAATTTCCTGAGTTTTAGGAAGGGATTTAAGAAATTAAAGCCGTCCTAGCGGGACTTAAACAAAAAATACGGTGAAAATACGTTATAATGCTTGCTATGCAAGCATATAACGTTAAAGAATGACCAATGAAAGAGACAACCCCTGCCGCGATGCCCCCCTGCTTCGATAGATGGTGTCAAAGATTTGACGATATTTTTGGTCATCTTGCCCAAAAACGAGAGTTTAGGAACTATTTAGGGGGATTATTGGGAGAAAGTGAGCGAAAAAACCTGTCGCAGATGGCAGCAAATGCCGTGGGAGTAACTTACCACAAATTACATCATTTTTTAACAGCAGCGCCTTGGTCATTCAATGAGCTAAATCAACGTCGCCTAGACGTAATGAATCAGTGTCACTTGCGCCAAGATTAGTCGAGGATTTAGCCTGATAATAGATGATTCAGGTCACCGAAAAAGTGGTAATTTTACCGACGGTGTAGGCAGACAATACATCGGACAAATCGGAAAAACTGACAATGGGGTAGTAATAGTTACAAGTCATCTATATGATGGTAAAAAGAGCCTGCCATTAGATATTGAATTATATAAAAAAGCCGACTCATTACCAGAAGGAAAAGAGGACCCAGAATTCAAGAAAAAGCCAGAAATAGCCATAAATTTAATAGACAAAACCTTAGCGAGAGGCTATAAGCCAGGAATAGTCTTGATGGATGCAGGGTATGGTAATAACACCAGTTTTTTACAAGAATTAGAAAACCGAAAATTAAAATATATCGGAGGAATCGCCAAGAATCGCAAAGTAATAATTCAAAAAACCGAAAATGAAACAGAGGAAATTCGAGTAGAAAACTTAACAAAAGCCTTACCTGTAGGGGCTTTCACAAAAATCCAACTCAATCTCGAACGACCGAGAACAGTATGGGTAGCAATTAAAGAAGTCGAGTTATCAAAATGCACGGGTAAGAAAGTAATAGCCATCGTCATGAATGCAGATACTTTCGATACCGCCACTGAAATAGATTATTTGATGAGTAATGTGGACTTATCAAAAGCGACAGAGGAGTGGATAGTAAAAACTTATTCACAAAGAAATTGGGTTGAAGTTTTCTATCGGGAAGCCAAGGGCTGGTTGGGGTTAAATGAATATCAAGTCAGAGATGAAATCAGCCTGAAAAGACATTTCATTATGGTGTTTTGTGCCTACACTTTCATTCTCTGGCATACCTTAACAGGAGGATTAAGGCGCAAATGGGCAAACAAACCTTTAAACACTTTTAGTGATGCACTCGAAGCATTTCGGACAGCCATATCTTTTAGGTTTGTGAAATGGTTGAACCAAAATTGGGACGTATTCTCCGCTTATAAAGCCAGTTTAGGCTTTGTTTGGGCTTAAAATTTGTTTAAGTCCCGCTAGAAGGACAGGGTTTTAAACCCAGATTTTTGATAAAAATGCGTTCCCAGCCAAAGCAGGCTGGGAACGAGAAAAACCAGAAAAACTCGAAAAATCTTTGATTAAACCGCAGCCAACTCAGGAGTCGGGCGCTTGCTGTGGCGGATACCCTCGATCGCCCCTGCGTAATCATTCGCCTTAAACACAGCAGAACCAGCGACGATCGCATTTGCGCCCGCTTCCAGAACCTGCCAAGTATTGTTCCCCTTCAAACCGCCATCCACCTCAATCCAAGGATCGAGGCCCTTGTCGTCGCACATTTTACGCAACTGGCGAATTTTCGGCAAAACAGCCGGGATAAAACTTTGACCACCAAAGCCCGGATTGACGCTCATAATCAGCACCAAATCGCAAAGTTCCAGCACGTACTCGATCAACTCCAAAGGCGTCGAAGGATTCAGAACCACACCAGCCATTTTCCCCAATTCCCGAATTTGGCCGAGGGTACGGTGCAAGTGAGGCGAAGCATTGTGTTCCGCGTGAACCGAAATAATGTCAGCACCAGCCTTAGCGAAGTCCTCGACGTACTTCTCCGGCTCCACAATCATCAAGTGGACATCGATCACCTTGGTAGTAACAGGGCGAATTGCCTCAACAATCAGCGGCCCGATAGTAATATTAGGAACAAAGCGACCGTCCATCACATCTACGTGAATCCAGTCAGCCCCAGCTCGATCGACAGCCTGAATCTCTTCTCCGAGACGGCTAAAATCGGCTGATAATATGGATGGAGCAATAACGATTGGTTTTTGGGATTGGGTCATGGCTAAGTCTGTTCTCCTGTCTGCTGTGCTGTATCCAGTTTATCAAAATACGGGTCTCCGGGTCGAAAAGTTGCCAACGATCGATCGCGAGATCCCCAGCACCGAAAAATTTTGCCTCTGACAGACAAGTTTGGCGATCACACCAGCCCTGCTATCCGAATTTTGGTTTAGGATATAAATTTTCCCTCTAACAAATAACTTGTGTGCAAAATCCGACCGAAAGCATCCAGGATACAAGCCCCCAAATTCATCCGTCCAGAAATAAAAAACCTGTATCCGATGAAACTTGCCGCCCGAATTTATCTCGCGCAAGTCAATGCTTCAATCTAAAATCTAAAATCTAAAATCTAAAATCGATTGACCTTCTGCAAATTTTGAGTACCGAATCATGAAAAATACAGATCCCTTAGAAAATCCTGAACTCGATCGTGCCAGTCTGTTTGTATTAATGATCCCCGTCATCGGCTTTTTCCCCGCCCTGTGGACTCTTTACCGCCGTCAGGGTACTCCCGAACGCAAAGCCATCAGCCGCTTGGCAATTGCCCTTGCTTTTAGTTGGCTCTTAGGACATATTCTTTTAGAAGCGGGAGCGATTTCTGCGGAATCTCCGACACTTCCCATGTTATTAATGAGTAGCCTGCTAACAACCAGCTATTTCATCGTTGCTCTGGGACTGATGGTTCGCCTCTGGAAGCGTCAACCACTATGGTTGCCCGGAATTAGTCGGGTAGCCGAGCAAGTAGTAGGCAAACATTTATCATAATTTAGGGTTCTTTTAAGCCCCTACCCTATTGATTGAGTGCGTCTTCAGCTTGATACTACATATTGCCATTATCTTTTTTATTTTTGTTGTGTGTGAGGAAGCCAGTGCCAGCTCAAAAAATTCCTAATCAAGACCCTATCCAACAATCAACTGCTCAACCTGCCACCAAAAAAGCTTCCCAGCCCCATCGAGGCCGCTGGCTGGGTTTTGGTTTTGGTTTGGCGGGAGTAGCCATGCTCTCAGCCACAGCCGGAGCATTGCTAGCCGTCTCCCTTTCTACAACGCCGCTTCAGCAACAAAAGTTGAGCCCTGAAGAAGCAGCAGTATTTTCTCAAGGCGACATGGCAAAGCTCAGCATGAAAATGCCGGAGCTGACTCGGCCAGTTAATATTTTAGTTTTAGGACTTAAAGTTCTGACCTCTGACATCGAAGGAAGTGTCAACAAAAATGTCGGACACGAGGTTTGGGAAAACTCATTTAAGGGGTTAACCGATACCATGCTTTTGGTTAGGTTTGACCCTCAAAATAAAAAGTTAAGCGTGCTTTCCATTCCGCGAGACACCCGCACCTATGTTGAAGGCAGGGGCGAGGTGAAAATCAACGAAGCTAATTACTACGGTGGCCCGGCTTCGTCAGCGAAGTCAGTCAGCGGACTCCTGGGCGGTGTAGGAATTGACCGCTATGTCACAGTTAATATTCATGGCATAAAAAGTTTGGTCGATGCCCTGGGTGGCATTACTATTAATGTCCCTAAAGACATGAAGTATACCGATCACAGCCAGCATTTATATATAGATTTAAAGGCTGGCAAGCAGAAACTCAACGGCGAACAAATCGTCCAATATTTGCTTTACCGACACGACGATTTGGGCGACATCGGGCGGGTGCAGCGCCAACAATTGTTGATGCGGGCTTTTGTGGAACAGGAAGTAAATGTAGGTTTGCTGTCTCGACTACCGAAGATTTTGTCGGTGATTCAGTCTCACCTTGACACGAATTTGAGTATAGAAGAATTGGTAGCTTTGGCTGGTTTTGCTACTCAAACCGATCGCGCTGGCGTGCAGATGTTGATGGTTCCCGGTAAATTTAGCGATTCTAAGGACTACAAGTCAAGTTTTTGGTTGCCAGACCAATATGCCATCGAAACTATGGTGGCGGAACATTTTGACTTCGGCCAAAATACTTGGCAAATTGAGAATGCTGATTCGACTTTTCTGAATGTGGCGATTCAAGATAGTACCGGAGATCCATCGGCTGTTGAAGATTTTGTCAATAAATTGACTCAAGCCGGTTATCGGAATGTTCAGGTTTATAAAGCTTGGCCCGAACCGCTGGAGGTAACTACTCTAGTAGCTCAACAGGGCGATCTTAAAGGTGCTCAAGCAATTCGCCAGTTTTTGGGTTTTGGAGATGTGCTGGTTGAGAGTACGGGTTCTTTGCAGTCCGACGTGACAATTAGATTGGGTAAGGATTGGTTGCAGAAAAAGGCTCAGTCCGGCGGTGCGGCTAAGTCTTTTTAAACGGGGATTTAACTGGGGTATTTGTAGGGACACAGCAATGCTGTGTCCTCTTCTTTTCTGTTGATAGAGAGGGAGGCGATCGCTTTTTTGTCGATTTACTGATATCAATTCCGGTTTCACCGGAATGATGTGGACGGTTGACGGTTGACAGTCAACAGTCAACAGTCAACAGTGAACTCGAATTTACTATTCCGATGCTAACGGATTTGATATGATACTATATTTTTTGGTGATGATGAATCACGATCGCAATACCGATACTTCCCTCCGAAACCTGAACTGAAACAATAATCAACGAGGGAAAGTTTAAGATATTTTATAAAGGTAGGGTTGATGAACAATAGTCCTAAAATAGACCGACAGCGGGAACATCAGGCAAATGAACGCACGTTTCTTGCATGGTTACGAACTTCACTCGCTTTAATCGGTTTTGGATTTGCGATCAGTCGGTTCAGTTTATTTCTCCGTCAATTTCAAGCTACAGTGACTCAGCAAGAAGTTTCCTCCCCTCCCTTCTTCAACTCGGAAACATTAGGGCTGAGTCTGGTAGTTTTTGGAATTGCGGTCATTGCCTTGGCAGCATGGCGTTATAATCGAGTTTTCTGGCAAATTGAGCGAGGTGATTATCGCCCAAATCGTGTGCTAGTTTGGATACTGACTGGAGTTGTGATGATTTTAGGAACGTTAAGCATTCCCTTGTTGCTATGGCGCGATCGCGGAAATATAGCTCCCACTTCAACTCCTAAAAACTCTCAATTCTAAGTTAACCCGATCGCTTAGCTAAAGTGAAAATAACCGCAACCAGATCATTCAGCTTTTGTGGATCTAGATTGTCTGTGGTGTTAGAGGATCTGATGGGGAGAGGATTTGACGATTTGGGATCGGGCAATCAAAATCTACAATTTAAATGCAGTACAACTTACAATCGGAAGCAAGTGAAATGAAGCCATCGCACCCACAACCAACCTAAAAAACTCCCCACAAAATAAGAGATAAAATCTGACCAACTAAAGTGATTTCCCAAAATCAGCCTTCCGGGTAAAGTAGCTCGCATTGCTTGTAAAAACGGAGCTGTCCACAGTTGGAGAAACTCTACTCCGCAGGTAGCTAGACACACAGCTAAAGCCGCCCTAATTGGGGAAAATCGCGGCCAGATCAGAACGACCAGCAAAATCCAAAATACCTCATAAGCTATGCTCCCAAAAGAGTCGTTGAACCATTCCGGTGCAGGGCCGCGAGAAAATCTCACCGCATAACCTAAAGGGATAATCACGATTATAATGATGAGCAGGGCAATTCGATATTTTAAAAAACGGCGATCGGGAGAAATTGGGGAAGTCATTGATTCTGGGCACAATCACGCATTTGTTGTCACAGGTTGAAGTGGATAAACCTCAGAATTAAGTGCGATCTTCAATACTGCATTGGCTTGCAACGGCTCATGGAACCAATATTCTCTGTACCACCTATCCTCTTCTATCGATTCTGAAATCATCATCATAGGACAGCCGGAAAATCGACCGCCCGGCTCTAAATTGACGATCCAGGGCTGGCGCCCCTGTCCTTCCAAAACCACTATGCAATCTGGGTTGCTGGGTTGTGATTTGAGGAAATCATCACTAAGCTGAACCCCAACTTGGGCGATGAACGCTGAGTCTTATAGCCATCTCAAGCCGCTCCAAGTCACGATGCTCTATGGATTTTTCTAGGAAGCTTGTAACTTCAATCTCGATATTTTCCGTGATGTGTTCAAGCAGTACCCGGAAATCAGTGACCAAACAAGCCAGTTCATCATCGGCTGTGAACCCCCAATAACTGGCATAGCTACCATCCCCGTATCCACTTCCAAATGCGATCGTATTGCCCCCAGTATCAGGGTCTAGGGTAAGATTGAAAGTGTGCATATCGGGGTCTAGGGTGAGATTGAAGCCACTCTGATCCACAATTTGCTGAGATGGGTAGGTTAATAGAGTTACCAGCTCCTGAGCTGCTAGCCAGTCATCCAATTGAATCCTTTGGTCAATGGCACGCTCGACTAGACACTGCAATTCTTCATCAGAACGTCGCTCAACTACCTGAGCATCGACAAAACATCCCAGTCCCGCATCAACACCATAGGCAAAAAACTGATTCCGTCTTAACTCGGCCAAATCCTCACCTCGACGCAGAGCCATCTCCCAACGGACAGGGGATTCAGAGCAAAACTTAACCATCGCACAGGCAGTGCGCCCACTGTCAACCACACTTAGCAACACAGGATAGCGCCCTGGTGGAACGGTTCTGCTAAACGGGTCAACGTCTTTGCACCACAGCCAACCGGGGTCGCAAGCAATAATACGCCCTGAAGGTAAAACTAAGTCACCCGCCTGAAAAACATCACTGGTTATGGGACTCTCTGTGAGCGATTCGTAGACTTGATTGGGATCGAATGCTGCGAGGAAGTTGGTATGAGTCTTTGGGGACATGAGGCGATCGCAGTTAGATAGAACTTTTTTACTACTCTAATATATGATTTGTGGTTCAATATCAAAGATTGCTTGGGTAAGCCATATCTATTTAACCGGACTTGATATGACTGGCATAAAATCTTAACCTGTATCGGATTGAGTGTCTGGTACCACTTGCAAAAGAATTACATTGCTGTGGCGATCGCGACTGAGCAAAAACTTAACTTCCCCAGTCGCACCGTTAACTTTAAAATCAGAATTAGCCAAAGTCTTAGCTAAGATAACTCGTCCTGCTTCACTGCTATAAGGTTAATCGCGATCGCCCACAGGTAAACTCAGTATAAACCCTGTTTGACCAAGTATGGCAGCATCTAGTTTGATATCGCCACCGTGGGCCCGTGCGATTTCCCTTGCTAAACTTAGCCCCAATCCCGATCCTTCGATTTTTTGGATCTGTGTGGAGTCGCCGCGATGGAAGCGCTCGAAAATACGATCGCGCTCCCTCAAAGAAATATCGTGAGAACTATTGACAATTTTCACAATTACTCTTTTTCCCTGACAGTTAGCCTGTAACCTGAGCCAACCCTTCGGTAAATTATATTTAATCGCATTACCAACCAGATTTTGCACAACCTGCACGAGCAAATCGCGATCGCCCTTGATATATAAATTAGGAGCAATTGCCATTTGCACATCTAAATGCGGTGCTAGCAGTTCCATATCTTCAGCAATTTCCGATAGCAAATCCGACATATTCACCTCAACCAAATGTAAACCCATACGTCCGGCATCGGCTAAAGAAAGTAAGAGAAGTTTACGAGTAATTTCACTCAAACGGCGCACTTCATCCAATAAATTACTCAGGGTTTGCTGCACCTCAGAACCCGATTCAACTTGATGCAAAGCCCGTTCTAGTTCCCCTTGCAAAATTGCCAGCGGAGTCTTTAATTCGTGGGCAGCATCTCCACTAAAACGAGAAGCTTGTTTAAAACTTCGTTCTAGACGTTCTAACATCTGATTGAACACAAAAATTAATTCTACAAACTCTATATCCGTTGAGCCGACAGGAACGCGCCGATCGAGTCCTTGTACGGTGACATTGCGAATTGCGATCGTGAGTCGCCCAATGGGATACAGAATACTCCGCGATATCACCCACGCTCCACCGGCCACGAGTAAAAGCACTACGGGAATAGCAATTAGGAAGATATTACCAATTGATGCCATTTCCCGATCGATCGCTTGTAAGTTAACAGCGATTGCTATTTGAGTCTGAGGAGAATGAATCGCGCCCACACGCCAAACGGCCGTGCTAGTACGCTGGGTTGCTAGTTTAGCGTTGAAAACTCGAGGAAAATCCGGTCGATCGAATTGAGGAGGTCGATCGCGCGGGGGTCTTCTTTCTCTCGGTGAAAATGAATCGGGCCCATCGGGATGTGGTCGATGAGGAGGTGGTGGATAGCGTGGAGGTGGTGGAGGGGGAGGTTCTAATTGAAAAGGTATTCTGGCAGGATCGGGAGGCGGTTGGGGCAGCGATCGCCATAGTGAATTGGCATCAATTCCATCTTGCCACTGCCTCGATCGGTAGAGTAAATTACCATCTCTGTCAGTCACCAACAAAGCCACGGTTGTTTCCCCATCATTCATGCCCAAAACTGATGGCAAAGAATCATTATAAACATCCCATTGGGTCGATTGGGGCCGGGTAGATTGGATTAACTGATTCTTGATTTCCGCATCAAGACGTTTGACCTTAGCATCGTAAATCAACCACCACGAAACAATACTAAAGCCAATTAGAGCAATACTTGCTAGAACAGCAGATGATAGAGCAATGCGAAAGCGAAAAGATTGCATTTTCACGAGGGAGAATCTGGTTGGCGAAACCGATAGCCAACGCCGCGCACGCTCTCAACCCATCCTGTACCGCCGATCGGTTCAATTTTCTTGCGAATGCGTTGAATACAGACATCTACCACATTCGTATTCGGATTAAAATCATAACCCCAGATGTGTTCGAGGATTTGTGTGCGGGTGAGTACCCTACCGGGCGATCGCATTAGATATTCCAACAGATTAAACTCGCGGCTTGTAAGTTCTACCGCATGGCGATCGCAAGTAACTTCTCGCAAAATGCGATCGAGCTTAACTGGGCCAACGCTCAGAATATTTTGGCCACCGCCTGAAGCACGGCGCACCACAGCATAAATCCGAGCCACTAACTCCTCAACAAAAAACGGTTTAGCCAAATAGTCATCCGCACCGAGATGTAACCCTTCAATGCGATCGTCCAGTTCATTGCGAGCAGTTAATAAAATCACAGGTACGTTACGTCCAGCCTTTCGCAGATGTTTGAGAATAGATAATCCATCTTTTCCAGGCAAAACAATATCCAGGACGATCGCATCGTACTCATTATCCATCGCCCGCCCATAGCCATCATTGCCATTATCGCAATAATCCACAACAAAGCCTTGTTCTTTCAAGCCCATACAAACAAAATTGGCGATTTTTTCTTCATCTTCAACGTAGAGAACATTCATAGATTTACCTATTCGGTTGCGATTATACCGCCATCAGGGATTTACTTAAATTACAAAACTGTAATCCATCCGCAGTGTTCCCAGTCATGTTTGGGGAGTTTAATTTAGCTGTCAACATTTTGGGATTGGCGATGGTAACTATCATGAAAATTGCTTCACTACTCGCATTACCTGCTACAGCTTTGCTGCTGGGGTTTAGCAGCTTGACTTTTCCCGATCGGACTACAGCTAGTTCTAACTCATATATTGCACCATTTTCAAGAACGGGCAAGATGCCCGTTTCAGAAGAAAATTTACTCTTTGTGGAACAGGCATCTTGCCTGTTGCCCTCAAGAACGGGCAAGATACCGGTTCCACAAGAAAATTTACTCTTTGTGGAACAGGCATCTTGCCTGTTGCTGACAGAGGTGAAATATCTCAGTTCTAATACTGTACTAGCCCAGAGCCAGCCCGAACCGAATCAAGAGCGCAGACATCCGCCCCGTATAGATTTTGCCGCTGCTGCCAAACAATTAGGAGTCACCGAAGCCGAGTTAATCGAAGCATTGGGGCTACCCGCCAAACCGCCGGAACCGCCAAGCGAAAATAATCGCCCGCCCAGCCCACCGCCCCCTCCTCGTTTAGATATTCCCGGTGCAGCGAAAAAGTTGGGAGTCACCGAAGCAGAGTTGATTAAAATTCTGGGCATTCCACCGCGTCCACCCGGCGATCGTAATTTACCTCAAAATTCGGAAAAACGCTAATTTCTCCACATTACAAAACTGTAATCCTAGGACAGGGATAAATGTCATATTCAACCAACTTAATGATTGTAGAGACTAAATCACAGGCCGATTGAGAATTCATTTCTTTAGCCTGACAACTGATTCAAACTTAGAAAACTAATCCAGGTAATTACATCATGCCAGCACTATTTCCTAATCCAATCAATGCACCGGGCAATCCTCCCCAAAATCAAGGCGCACCGGGCAACCCTCCTCCCCAAAATCAAGGCGCACCGGGCAATCCTCCTCCCCAAAATCAAGGCGCACCGGGCAACCAACCTCCCCAAAATCAAGGCACAGCCGGCAACCAACCTCCCCAAAATCAAGGCGCACCGGGCAATCCTCCTCCTCAAAACCAAGGCGCACCGGGCAATCCTCCTCCCCAAAATCAAGGCGCACCGGGCAATCCTCCTCCCCAAAATCAAGGCGCACAACTTACGACTTCTGCTTTACCTCCCCAAAACCAAACTCCACCCCCTCCGCCAGCTAACAGTATTAGCACCACAGCAGGAAACGACAATATTACCGGAGATAGTTTAGATAACTTCATCCTCGGCAGTAGCGGCACAGATAGCATCATTGGAGGATTAGGCACGGATACAATTAGCTATCTTTCCCTGAGCAGCGGCATTAGCCTTGAGGCTAAAGGTTTTGTAGATAAAGGCGCAGCAGGAACAGATACCCTGCAAAATATAGAACAAATAATTGCTCCTTTAGGACAGATTAATACCATCGATGCTTCTACAGGTAGCGGCACAGCTTCTATTAATGTGGATTTGTCGCAGAATCGTTTGGCGGTTAATAATCTACCCGGTATCGGCACTCTGAATTTTACGGTAGAGAATTTCGTTAACGTCACAGGAACTCCGAATGTAGATGTCCTTACCGGAAACATCCAAAACAATTCTTTAGTAGGAGGAGATGGTAACGATACACTCTCTGGTTTGCGTGGCAATGATACGCTAATTGGAGTAAACCCCTTGAGTGCTACACCGGGAAGCAATGAAACCGATGTGCTGATTGGGGGTCAGGGTAGAGATATTTTTGTTCTCGGTGATGCCACTAAGAGCTACTATCAGGGAACAGGAGTTGCACTAATTCAGGATTTCCAACAAGGAATCGATCGCATTCAGTTAAGTGGCAGCCTTTCCAACTACAATATTGTTGGTAACTCCATCAATTTGGCTGGTACATCTGACCAAATTGCTGTAATTCAAGGCGGCTTTACTCCAGATAGTTTCATATTCGTGTAATATCAATTCCGCTAGCATCGGAATAGTAAAATCCCGTCAACAGTCAACAATCACCGATGTTGCAACCGGAATTGATATAAATCATCTGCGTTAATCTGTGTTTATCTGCCATCATCTGCGGTAAAAAAAAGAGAATGTGTTAACCGCAGATGACAACGGATTGACGCTGATTCACGCAGATGAAAGGAGCAAAAGCACTAATTTTCGGTAAATGCCGATCGCCCTTTAATCCAATCGAGTAAAATAGGATTGACCAGTTCCGGCGCTTCATCCTGGGGACAATGGCCCACTCCCTCCAAAGGAATAAACTTTTCCACAGCCGGAAACTTTGCCAATTCTCGCCCCAATGCGATCGGCTCCCAAGGGTCATCCGTACCCCACAAAATCAAAGCCGGACAGCTTAAACGAGGCAACAAATCCTCCGGTAGCGGGCCTTGAGAATAACTGATAAATGCCACAAATACTTCGACTGCGCCGCTGTCTTTAGCAGGTTCCAGCAGCATATTTACCAGTTCGTCGCTGACAGCTTCAGGACGGCGATAAGCTTGCAAAAGCACTTTTTTTACTGTTTTTGGCGTTGCTAATTGTTTAAAAAATAGTTGACTGATCCACTTGACATTTAAAACTTTTTGTGCAATAGGGGCCCCAAAACTGCGATACCAAGGCAATTCGGCGCGTTTGCGATCGTGCAGCAACCGCAGGGAACAATTGAGTAAAATTACGCCCTCAGCAATATCGGGAAAATCAACAGCCGCTTGCATAATTGCCACACAGCCGATCGAATTTCCCACCAAAAAAGCCGGCCCGCCCGCAACTTCCCGACAAAAATCAGCAATTAGCTGTCCCCAAGTTTCAAAAGTATAGTCAATCTCAAGCTTGGGCGCGGGCTTAGCAGAACCGCCAAAACCGATGAGGTCGATCGCATAACAGCGGCAATCAGCAGCCAGCGCCGGCAAATTCTTGCGCCAGTGGCCCCAAGACGCACCAAAACCGTGGACAAACACCACCGCAGGCCCCTGGGAACCCGCAGCCTGGTAGCAAATCGGAAAGCCTTTCCACAGCCAAGTTTGAGGCGAAATAAGTGTTGACAAAGCGGGAGTAGAAGATGTCATACGATTTTAGATTTTAGATTTTAGATTTTAGATTGGGCATGGGGCATAGGGCATAGGGCATGGGGCATAGGGCATGGGGCATAGGGCATTGTCAACACTGCCAACTGCCAACTGCCAACTGCCAACTGCCAACTGACTACTTTGCAGTTAGAGCCGATATTATGTCACGATTAAACCTGCTGACTTCTTTGCTGTATTAAAATTTCCCTTATGCCAACGATCGTTTCCACTGCTGTCGTACCGTTTCTGGGGTCAGAAATTGTACCAGACTACGACACCGCCAAAGTAGTAATCTTGCCAATTCCCTACGAAGCTACCACCACTTACCGCCGGGGGTGCGAAAACGGGCCCGCCAAACTTCTAGAAGCTTCTCATCAACTCGAGTGCTACGACGAAGAATTGGATGCCGAAGTTTGCTACGATGTCGGAATTTATACAAAAGAGCCGATCGCCGATACCCGCAACAGACAACCAGTTTCATCCTCAGAAATGCTGCAAGTCACCCAAGCAGCAGTCTACCAGCTAGTCACCGAAAATAAATTTGTGATCTCCCTCGGAGGCGAACACAGCATCACTGCTGGCGTTGTCGAAGGTTATCGCCAAGCATACCCGGATGAACCTTTCACAGTCGTGCAAATCGACGCCCACGGCGACTTGCGGCACGAATACGAAGGCTCGATTCACAACCACGCCTGCGTGATGCGACGTATTGTCGATATGGGCTTACCGACACTGCAAATCGGGATTCGCGCTATCTGCAAGGAAGAAGCCGACTTGATTAAAGCAAAACAGCTAAACGTGATTCGAGCTAGGGAAATCGCTACTCAACCGGATTGGGCCGATCGCGCAATTGCCAGCATAACAACTAAGCGAGTATTTTTGACGATCGACTTAGACGGCATCGATCCGACTTTAATTCCAGGGGTGGGAACACCGGAACCGGGCGGGTTAAATTGGTATTCCCTCACCGGATTTTTGCGCCGCGTCTTCGAGTCCTACGAAGTAATCGGGTGTGACATTATGGAATTAGCACCTATTGTAGATTCTGTAGTCTCAGAATTTACCGCCGCCAAATTAGCATACAAACTTATTGGATACCAAGCTCTAGCTCAAGGTTGGCTAAAGCCAGACGAGGAATAAATCGCGAAGTACGCATCACAATAGGCTGTTGGCAAGGCTAGAATTAAGGTAAAGCCAAACAACAGCCAATTTTATTCGTGCTGACAGTTTCATCTTTCATGCTGGCAAATACTGCTCTTCACCTCCTGAAAACATGAGTTTACTAATGGATACAACGGGTACTCCCATTAACGGCTACGCTCCCGATTTTGAACTGCCGGGAGTTGACGACGAAGTTCACCATTTAGCTCGATATTTAGAAAAATTTCGGGCGATCGCGGTGATATTTATGTGCAATCATTGCCCTTACGTGCAGTTGTATCTCAATCGTATGAAAGAACTTCAAGCAGATTTTCAAGATCGAGATGTTACTTTAATCGGGATTAATGCTAATGATGCAAACCAGTATCCCGACGACAGTTTTGAGAATATGAAAATTTTTGCCACCAACAATCAACTCAACTTCCCGTATATCCGAGATGTTGCTCAAGATGTGGCTGAAAGTTTTGGGGCTTCTAAAACCCCGGAGGTTTTTTTGTTAGACCAAGACGGCAAACTGCGCTATAAAGGTTTAATTGACGACAACGCTGACGATCCGGCGGCGGTGCAGGTTTCTTATCTGCGGAGTGCGATCGACCAATTGCTCAACAGTCAACCCGTTGAGCCTTCAACTACAGAGGCAATAGGCTGTTCCGTCAAATGGCGATCGTAGGCAGATTTAAAATTAACGTTCCCGCACTAATTATTAACTGGTTCCTTGGCTGTGCCTGGGAACCTATCTCCAGAGGCTCTGCCTCGTCAAAGACTGGATGAAAATTGGAGGTACAGCCTCCGAATCTGCTTTACTAGGCAGAGCCTGGTAAGGAGTAAAAAGATTCAAAACAATTGTCTGTGAACTTAAAAAGTAGACGTATTCCCAACTTAATTTTCGCAGTCGCCTTCCTGCTAGCACTGCTGATTAGTTGGAACTTATTTAAGAACTTTTCCTCAGTCGATACGTTGCAGCGCACCTCCTTAAACGTATCCGCTGCTATCAGTCTCTCGAAAGCTTTAGGGGAAATCAAAACTGTTTATCAAAGCAGTAATCCGAATTTTACTATTACTTATAATTTTGGTGCTTCCGGTGCTCTAGAACAGCAAATTCAGCAGGGAGCACCGATAGATGTATTTTTCAGCGCCGCCACCAACCCAATGGATGCTTTGCAGCAATCTAACCTGCTAATTAACGACACGCGCCGCAATTTGCTGACAAATCGCCTGGTTTTGATTACTCCCAAAAACGGTGTTGCTTTGAGCGATTTCAAACAGTTGACAGATGCCAGAATCAAGAAAATTGCGATCGGCGAACCGAAAAGCGTACCTGTGGGCCAATACGCTCAGGAAATGCTAAATAAACTTGGATTGTGGGGGCAAATACAGCCAAAATTAGTGCTAGGAAATAACGTCCGCCAAGTGCTGACATTCGTCGAAAGCGGTAACGTTGATGCTGGTATAGTTTATGCGACTGACGCCACAGCCTCCGACAAAGTAACTGTGTGGCTAACGGCTGCCGAAAATTTGCATTCGCCCATTGTTTATCCGCTAGCAGTTATCAGAAACAGCCGCAATCAGGCTGATGCTAAAGCGTTTGTTGACTTTTTGGGGGGCGATCGGGCTAAAATAGTATTTCAGAAATACGGATTTGGGATGGCTCACCAATTAGTCTCATACAACTGAGATGTTGCACCATTCTCAATTACTTGTTTAGCAACAGGCTTTCCGACCTGTTCCACAAGAAAATTCACTCTTTGTGGAACAGGCCGGAAAGCCTGTTCTTGAGAATGGTGCAAGATGTGAGATACAACCAAATTTTGTAGGGCGGGTTCACCAACAATATCTAATTCCCGCCAACAATCTATATAAACCCGCCCCCACACAACAGATAAGCTTGTGTATTCAAAGAGATACATTGCGATTTGCCGCCCAAGTGGGGGCGGGTTTACGAAATTATTGGTATTAGCCAAAAATTGTTGGTAAAACCCGCCCCTACGAGCGAATCCCCAAATTATACATTTTGATTTATCTGTGTGTGGGGGGGTTTAGGAAATTATTTGTTTGAGGCAATTATTGTTAGTGAAACCCGTCCCTACGATTTATGGAATTTGATATTTCTCCGCTCTGGATCTCTCTAAAATCCTCCGCTATTGCGACATTTATCACCTTTTTCATGGGAATAGCCGCCGCCCGGTGGATGCTTTCAACTCGCATCAGAGGTAAAGCTTTGATTGAAGGGATTTTAATTTCTCCGTTAGTTTTGCCGCCGACAGTAGTGGGATTTTTGCTGCTGCTGCTGTTTGGGAGAAATGGGGCGATCGGTCAATTCTTGCTACAATTCGACTTAACTATAATTTTCACTTGGCAAGCCGCCGCCATTACTGCCACAGTTGTATCATTTCCCCTGATGTACAAAACTGCTTTGGGAGCTTTTGAGCAAATTGATGTGAATCTTCTCCATGCAGCCCGCACTTTGGGAGCATCGGAGTGGCAAGTCTTTTGGCGCATTATGTTGCCGCTAGCATGGCCGGGAATTTTAGCAGGAACTATTCTCGCATTTGCTCGCGCTTTGGGTGAATTCGGCGCGACGTTGATGTTAGCGGGGAATATTCCCGGACAAACTCAAACTATCCCGATGGCAATTTATTTTGCTGTGGAAGCTGGGGATATGAGGCAAGCTGCTATTTGGGTTTTGATTATTCTGAGTATTTCTTTGAGCGTGCTAACTGCTGTTAATTTTTGGACTGATTTACAAAAGATATCGCCCAAACCGAATTCGAGTTATAGATTGCAATCAAATATTCCTAAAGTCGCGTCTAGTTTTACCACAAAATCCCAACAACAACCGAAAAACGGACTTTGTTTAGGCATTTTTAAACCTCTCTCCGGCTTTGCCTTGGATGTCGGCTTCGATATCGGCCCGGAAGTGCTGGGAATTTTGGGCGCGTCGGGTTCGGGAAAAAGCATGACTCTGCGCTGCATCGCTGGTTTGGAAACTCCAATGAGCGGTAAAATTGCAGTCAATGGCAGGGTTTTATTTGACTCCGCACAGGGCATTAATGTAGCTTCTAAAGACCGCCGCATCGGTTTTTTGTTTCAAAACTATGCTTTATTTCCTCACCTGAGTGTTGCTCAAAATATTGCGTTTGGCTTGCAGCATTTATCTGAAAGCGAGCAAAAACTTCGGGTAAAAGAACAGCTAATTTCGGTGCAAATGTCGGGACTGGAAAACCGCTACCCGCACGAACTTTCGGGCGGCCAACAGCAGCGGGTGGCTTTGGTAAGGGCGATCGCCCCTTCACCCGATTTGCTGCTGTTAGACGAACCGTTTTCTGCTTTGGATACTCACTTACGCAGTCAACTGGAACGCGAGTTAATGCAGACTCTGGCTAATTATCGGGGAATTACTTTGTTTGTCAGCCACAATTTAGAGGAAGTTTACCGGGTGTGCAAAAATCTGTTGGTGTTGGCTGAGGGAAAGCCGATCGCCTTTGATACAAAACAGAACATTTTCGATCGCCCGCGCAACTTCACCGTCGCCCAGTTGACGGGATGCAAGAACTTCTCTGCCGCTAAACCGATCTCCGTAACACTCGTGGAGGCGATCGACTGGGGCTGTACTCTGACTGTAGTCGAACCAATTCCCAAATCTCTAGTTTCTGTGGGAATTCGGGCTCATCAACTGAGTTTTGTTAGCGGGTGCGATCGTGAAAATACTTTTGCTTGTTGGATCGCCTCGACTGTGGAAACTCCGCACCGGGTGACATTATATCTCAAATTGCACTCGCCTCCCAATGATTCCCAAGATTATCACTTGCAAGCCGAAGTTTTCAAGGAAAAGTGGAGGGCTATTAAGGATAATCCTTTTCCCTGGTATGTTCATTTCGAGCCAATTAGGTTAATATTAATGGAAGCCTGAGTGAACTAGCAATATAGCGTTAACCGTCAACTCTCAACAGTTAACCGTCAACCGTCTACACTCAACAGCTAAATACATCTTAACCACAATCAAATCATGACTGAAAAAGTTCAAAAAACCGACGCAGAATGGCAACAACAACTCACGCCGGAACAGTTTAAAGTCGCCCGAAAAAAGGGAACGGAAAGAGCTTTTAGCGGCGAGTATCACGACAACAAAAAACCCGGAATTTATAATTGCATTTGCTGCGGTACGGAGCTATTTAAATCAGAAACCAAGTACGATTCCGGTACCGGTTGGCCGAGTTTCTACGCTCCAGTTAGCGAAGAAAATGTCAAGTGTGAGTCCGATAACACCTTGTTCATGCGCCGAACAGAGGTACTGTGCGCTGTTTGCGACGCTCATCTCGGTCACGTATTTAACGACGGGCCCAAACCTACCGGTCAGCGTTACTGCATGAATTCTGCTGCTCTTAATTTCGTTCCCAAGGATTGATTCTTTTAGGGGCTAGCTAGAAGCCCAAGCCCTACTCCCCACAAAAAATAAATCCGGTTGTGGAACAGGCATCTTGCCTGTTCACCTAGCATTCACTGAGAAAAAATAAATCCGGTTGTGGAACAGGCATCTTGCCTGTTCACCTAGCAGCCCACGCCACAAACAAATTCTCTTGCAGCACAATCAGGATGTTGTTCCGGGCAATTGATGTTCAAAATGCACCCATACTGCTATCTTATGGTGGAGGCAAAAAGAGTAAAAAATAGTGGCGACATGGGGATGGTATATCAGCGAGTTTTGCTGAAGCTCAGCGGTGAAGCGCTGATGGGCAGCTTGGGCTACGGCATCGATCCGATAGTGGTTCAGTCGATCGCCCAGGAAGTGGCCAAAGTCGTGTCCCAAGGCATTCAAATCGCGATTGTTGTCGGTGGTGGCAACATTTTTCGCGGGGTGAAAGCTGCTTCGGCAGGGATGGATCGGGCAACGGCTGATTATGTGGGCATGATTGCTACGGTGATGAATGCTATCACTTTGCAGGATGCCCTTGAACAAGCAGGAGTGCCAACGAGGGTGCAATCGGCGATCGCCATGCAAGAAGTAGCTGAACCCTACATCCGGCGGCGGGCGATTCGCCACCTCGAAAAAAAACGAGTAGTGATTTTTGGTGCCGGTTCTGGCAACCCTTTTTTTACTACTGATACTACAGCCGCTTTGCGGGCGGCTGAAATTGATGCAGAGGTGATTTTTAAAGCTACTAAGGTAGATGGGGTGTACGATTCCGACCCCCACCTCAACCCCAACGCGCGCAGGTATCAAACCCTCACCTATGCCCACGTCTTGAATCAAGATTTGCGGGTGATGGACAGTACGGCGATCGCCCTTTGCAAAGAAAATAATATTCCTATTATGGTATTTGACCTCTCGGTGTCGGGCAACATCTACCGAGCTGTAATGGGAGAATCTATTGGAACTCTTGTCGGAGGTTTTTGTGAAGTTAGCTGAAGCAGAAGATCATATGCAAAAGGCAGTTGAGGCTACTCAACGGTCTTTTAATACTATTCGGACGGGACGCGCCAACGCCTCTCTCCTCGATCGAGTCATGGTAGACTACTACGGTTCTCCAACTCCGATCAAATCCCTTGCCAACATCGGCACGCCGGATGCGACTACGATCAACATTCAACCGTTCGATCGCACAGCACTCACCTCGATCGAAAAAGCAATTTCCCTGTCGGATGTAGGACTCGTGCCCAACAACGACGGTTCAGTTATTCGCTTGAACATTCCGCCGCTGACGAGCGACAGACGCCAAGAATTTGTCAAAATGGCCAGTAAGTTTGCTGAAGAAGGTAAAGTTGCAATTCGCAATATCCGCCGCGATGCCGTTGACTCGATTCGCAAGCAGGAAAAAAGCAGCGATATCTCTAAAGATGAATCCCGCGACTTGCAAGATAAAATTCAAAAGCTGACGGACAAGTACATTGCCAAAATAGAAGAAGTTCTGGCAGCGAAAGAGAAAGATATCACAACTGTTTAGGGAATGGGAAATTGGGCATGGGGAATAGGAATAGTTGTGAGATTGCCGAGATGCGGCCGCTAACAACGTGCAGACGATGGATGAGTTGTGAGTTGTGAGTTAAAAACTCAAGATTTAACACTCATTAACTTACCAATTCCTCCTGTCCCATGACCAATCACCCATTACCAGTTGTCCGGTGAAGGAATTCGTCCTGCCATTGTTAGCGGATTTAAGGCTGCTGAGGCGATCGATCGAGCTCTTGGAGATGCCGACGACGCCTCGGCAGCCGTACACTCAATCGATCGCCCAAGAATGCAACACTGATATGCTTTGGGCTAGTCGCTGGGCCAGAGCCTTCTATCAGTTTACAGGATCTGCTTACAGAGCGGGCGTCAAATTGCCGATGACTACTCAGTTGATGAGCAAAATTTTGTGTGGCGAACCGCGTTATGCCGATATCGCTAACCGCGCTTTTCAAAAGCTCATGCCGTTATAGAATGAAGGAAGAGGGAATAATACATATTCTTAAATCCCCATTACTTATTCTTGAACTCAAATTCTTACTCGTTAACTTAAAAATAGGAATTACGCACTATTCCTCAGAAAGCCAGTTGATTCCTAGATTTTTCGTTCCCCAACCCGATTAATTCCAAGAAACTCGGTTCAAAAGCGTAAATGCTATTTTAAATTAAATAAAGTCGATGCGAGGTTTTTTTATACAAGCCCCGCGCTGCTCATAGAATCAATCTCAAATACTATTGGAGGCAAAAAGCGGTTTGAAACGTTACTAAGAGCGCGGTAAAGCGCTTTAGGACCAGCCTGAATAATTACATTCTACCTAAATCCTGTAAAATATAAAATCTCAAATCGAATGATAATTTATTTTTATAAAGTAGAGGAGCCTTATGGCTGCTTTTCTAATTTTTCACTACACGACATTTCTCTGCACGGTCAATATTGGTTGACGGTGGAACATTACTATCAAGCCCAAAAATTTGTCAGCACCGATCAAAGATTAGTGGCGGCGATTCAAGCCGTAGCAACTCCTCAAGAAGCCGCTAAATTAGGTCGCGATCCCAACCACCGGATTCGCGCTGATTGGGAAGCCGTGAAAATTCCCATTATGCGCGAAGCAGTTTTAACTAAGTTTCTCACTCATACAGACATTCAAGCTATTCTTCTTGCCACAGGGGATCGATTGATTGTCGAGGATTCGCCAACGGATTACTACTGGGGATGTGGCTGCGACCGAACCGGTCAAAATCATTTGGGTAAAATTCTGATGAGCGTGCGCCAAGAAATTAGTCAGGGCCAGGGGCGCTGATATAAACTCAAATTCTTTCGTTAATTATCATTATTATATGAAGTTATACAACAAATGTCAAGTTATCCTAACAATAAATAATTCTCCTACTGAGATTTTAAGATTGCGAGAAATTTATAAGAGCATTAAAATAATAATTATTATTTGCTTAAGTCGCTCTGCCTGTTGAAGGCAAGGATTAAACTGGCGCGATCGCAGATTTGACTTGCCCCAGCCCACCGGAGGCGATACACCGTCGTCTCTGACAAGTGCGCGACGGATTAATTGTACAGATCGGTTGAGTCAAAAACTCAGGGTGAGGCATTTGAGTTTGAACGATCCCACAGCACATCAAAACTTCTTATTATCATTGTATAAGTACAAAAGGAGATTTATGCAACTCAGAGAAAATACGCAAGAATTACATTATAAACTAGACAGAGAAGTTTTGATACGGCGGATAACAGAACGCATTCGCCAATCTCTAGAATTAGAAGATATTTTAACCAGTACGGTAGCAGAAGTGCGGTCTTTTTTGAAAACAGATCGCATTATGATTTACAGGTTTAGTACCGACGGCAGTGGAGAAGTTGTTGCTGAGTCAATTAATAACAACCATCTCCCTTCCTTGAAAGGACTGCACTTTCCAGCAGACGACATTCCCGCCAGCGCCAGGGAGATGTATCTCACTTTGCGCCAGCGGACAATAATAGATGTTAACTCCGGGACGATCGTCCTGAGTCCCCTCGATGCAGCAGACACCGGTCAACCCTTAATAAAAGAGGAGATGCACTACCGATCGCTCGATCCTTGCCACACCGCTTACCTGATGGCAATGGGAGTGCAATCTTCCTTAGTCGTGCCGATTGTCCACCGCCGGATCGTCTCGGAAAACAGCAAAACAGATATCTGCCAGGCCGCGACGTGTCTGACTCGATACGAGCCAGGAAATAATCAAAAAATTCACATCGAACTGTGGGGACTTTTAGTGTCTCACCACTGTGCGCCCCTCAATATTTCACCAGCAGATTTAGAAGTAGTTCAGCTCGTATCAGATCAATTGTCTAGCGCTATAGCCCACGCGCTCCTCCTCCAGCAAACCCGCTCTCAAGCCGCCCGCGAAGCTACCGTGAGCCGCATAGCAGCCCTGTTGTATGGTCACGTCAACATTCAACTGCAACAGGGTTTAGAAGCCACCGTCACCGCTTTGGGTGGCAGCGGTGGCAGACTCTATCTCAACCAGCCGAAAATCAACGGTGAAAAGTTATCCCCTCCCAAGATTGAAGGAGGATTGCCAATTGCCCCGGCCCACAGTGATGCTACCTTTGAACTGTTCACCACAGGAGAACAACCGACACTTCCCAACTGGGAAAAAGTTAAGGCGATCGAAGCTCATCCCCTCTGGCAGGAATGGCTAACCAAAGGATTCAAAAATACCGAAGAATTTCCAATTTTTACTAATTCGCAATTCCCAGTTTCGATAATTACAGACTTATACAAAGAACCTCTATTTAGAGTTTTAGTTCCCGCTTTCCAAGCTACTAAAATTAGGGGTTTGCTGGTAATTCCCCTCCAGTACAAACAACAAGTAGTCGGCTGTTTGACCATTTTTCGCAATGCAATTGATACCGAAAAAATGTGGGCGGGGCGCTTTGACAGCAGCGCTGCACAAACCCTTCCCAGACAATCCTTTGAAACCTGGCGAGAAATAAAAAAAGGTCAGTCGCCAGAGTGGAAGTGGGAGGAGATCGAGCAAGCTTTAGCTATAGGCAGCCAATTTTGTTCGGCAATTGGGCAGTACGTTCTTTATAAAGAAGTGCAAACTCTGAATGCCAACTTGGAGCGCCAAGTTCAAGAACGCACCGCCCAATTGCAAAAATCCTTGGACTTTGCCAAAGTATTGACGCGAGTTAGAGACCAGATTCGCAGCACCTTAGATTTAAAAATCATACTGCAAACTATTGTGCGAGAAGTCAGAGTTTTGTTGGATACCGATCGCACGGTAATCTACCAATTTGCGGCAGACAAACAGGGCGAGGTAGTTGTCGAAGCTGTTTGCGGCCAGTGGCGGTCAATTTTAGGTATCAAATCTCCAGAAGGATGCTTTCCCGAAGGCTCAGACTGCTTTTATCGAGCCGGAGGGGTGGGAGCAATTAATGATATTTATACTCATGATTTAACACCCTGTCACCGCGAATTTTTGGAAGAGTTGCAGGTGAGAGGAAGTTTAATTGTGCCAATGAAAGGCAAAGATTCCCAATTGTGGGGGTTGCTGATTGCCCATGAGTGTTCGGGACCGAGAGTTTGGCACACAGCAGAACAGGAATTGGTGCAACATTTAGCGGCTCAAGCTGCGATCGCCATTCACCAAGCAGAACTTTATCAAGAAAGTCTCAATGCAGCAACTGCCGATCGATTAAAAGCCGAACAGCTAGCTAAAACCCTCACAGAATTGCACAATACCCAAGCCCAACTGATTCAAACCGAAAAAATGTCCAGTCTCGGACAACTTCTGGCCGGAGTCGCCCACGAAATCAATAACCCCGTTAACTTTATCTACGGCAATCTGTCCCACGCCAGCGAATACACCAAAGATTTACTCTGCTTGGTGGAACTCTACCGCCAGCACTACCCCAATCCCAACCCAGAAATTAGCGAGTGTTCCGAAGCAATCGACATCGAATTTCTTGCCGAAGATTTGCCAAAAATTTTGGGTTCCATGACAGTCGGAGTTGAGCGCATCCGCCAGTTAGTTGTATCTTTGCGTAATTTTTCCAGGAGCGATCAAGCCGAGAAAAAAGCCGTTGACATTCACGAGGGCATCGACAGTACCCTGTTAATTTTGCAGCACCGGATCAAAGCCAATTCTGAGCACAAAACCGTAGAAATTATTAAAGAATACGCCAATTTGCCCTTAGTAGAATGCTATGCCAGCTCGCTCAATCAGGTATTTATGAATCTGATCGGTAATTCCCTTGACGCCCTAGAAATGGGAAAAAAAGAGCGAGTTATGAATCTTCCCTTTAAAGCGACAAGTGCAGCGGCGACGCATTTAAGCTCCCAAATACGGCCTATCGAGTCAGGAGATATAAAGGCAACCACCGAGTGTTTGATTCCTGATTTCCCATCCCCTTGCATTCGGATTCGCACTGAATTAATCGATGAAAAAACGGTAGGAATTTGCATTGCCGACAATGGTCACGGCATCCCCAAAGAGTTAATCTCTCACATATTTAATCCGTTTTTTACTACTAAACCCGTAGGTCGGGGCACGGGTTTAGGATTGTCTATCAGTTACCAAATTGTAGTTGAGAAACACCAAGGCGTACTTAAATGTGTTTCTGTACCCGGTCATGGTACAGAGTTCTGGATCGAGATTCCGCTGAATTAGGCAACCGTCAATCGATTTTAGATTTTAGATTTTAGATTTTAGAGGCGACCCCACGAATAAATGCGGGGGCTGGAGGATTTTCGATTTTCGATTTTGGATTGATTCCACGGATAAATCACGTGGCGGGTAGCATCAAGAAATTCTTGGTCAAGGCAAGATTAGCTTCACCAGAACAGAACCGATCGAACCGAGAAGACTCATAAAGTCGCCGCGGCTGGAAGTGCGGGGCTCCGTAGGCTTTTGGCGCGCCACAATGGCTTCGCCTAACTGCTTTGACAACTCCTCACCTTGGGGATTTCCTTGATCTGCAAAGAGTTTGTTTGCTATTGCAGCATCTTGAGCCGCACCGGCGAACTCTCCCAAGTCAGCGCGAGACATACTGCGCGCAAAATAAACGGCTGCTAAATCCGATTTCAGATTCAGGGCTTGATTGTAATAATCAATGGCGTTTCTGTAGTTTCCTGCTTGAGCTTCCAGCACTCCCAACCGGTAGAAGTCTTCAGCGGTGCCGATATTGGTTGGCATTCCTCTAACTCCGAGCAGTTGCGCGTTAGTTAAATTGGCGTTGAGCAAATTGGCGTCGCTGAGATAGGCACTTCTCAAGTCAGCACCGCTGAGGTTGGCACCGGTGAGGTTCGCCCCCGTCAGGTTGACGCCAAACAGGCTGGTGCCGCTGAGGTTGGCACCGCTGAGGTCAGCCCCGGTGAGGTTGGCTCGACTGAGGTTAGCCAATCTCAAGTCAGCACCTTTGAGATTGGCTCCGGTTAGGTTGGCTAAAACCAAGCCAGCACTGCTGAGGTCGCAGTTGGGGCACTGTCGGGTGGCTAGTAATTGTTGCGTGTGTTGGATGTTCTCGGCGGCGGCAGGAGCGATCGGGGCGATCGCGCTCAGCAGCGTTGCAGCAGCGAGGATTCTGAGTTTCATTTTAACCGTCCCAAATCCAAAATATTAAATCTAAAATAGCTTTTATCCAAGCAATTGAAAATCACCATAACACAAGTTCACCCAACAAATCTTTTGACTTGCCTTATGTAGGAGTTCTGTGCGCCATCAGCACCCTACATTGAAGTTCTCGGCCTTACCTGAGTTTCAAATAAAGATTTCGCTGCCAATAAATTAGGGTATTGACCCTCCCCTGGCTAAAGCCGATGGGATTCTAAGAGGATGTTACGAAACGGGATAAATCCGCGCTTCTTCACATTTTCTCTCTAGTTTCAGAAGATTAATCCTTCTTGGGGCAGTCAATGACCCCCTAGACACTCCGGCAAAGCCATTGTGCTTACTTTTTCTTCCGATATTTGCTGAACCATTCAAGTCACTGTTAACCAGATGTTCCTCTTTTGTCCGATACAATCCTCGCTTAATTCGTTTACCAGAGAACTGGTAATTCTTAGGATTGTCGGCATTGTAAACAGGTACTTCATCACCATCGATAGCACTTGCCTTGCTGGTATACGACTCTTCCTGTTCGGTGTAAACCAATCCGTATCGCTCACACAGCGCTCTCAACTTAGAACGCAAAGAATGAAACGGGATTTGTACAAAGTTCTGGTTGTTGCACTTTCCGATGTTGATTTCCTGTTTGATTCCAGGATTATAACCAACAATCAGTTGTGCAATCTGGTTATCAATGCAGTGGTTGACTATAAACCGTGCTGCCTTGTTCAGGTAATCTCTCACCTGATTATTGCGCCTTGCCACCAGCTTTACTTGCTGGTTGGTAATACCTTTAATTCCCTGCTTATCCTTGATGGATTGCAGACAAGCATTGCGTTTGTTGTACCACTGGTTAATCGATTTAATTGGTTTGCCATCCACAAGGAAGGATGCCCCATTGGTATCAACACAAGCAGCAAGGTTGTCTACTCCCAAATCAATGCTAATCGCACTACTGGGATTGACTTCTACGGGTTCTGGTTCTACTTCGTTGATAAATTCAACCTCGAAGTATCGACCGTTGTATTTGGGGTGAATGCGAATCTCTTTGAGGGATTCGTAGTCAATGCGGTCGGGAAAGTTGAGCCAGACTTCCCCAAACTGTTTCTTGAACTGATTGGACATGGGTATCCGAAACTTGCCGTCTTTGATGACCAGTCTCGGTACTTTTGTCTTGTCCTTACGGGTAGACCACCCGCAAGGGATTATCAGCAAGAAGTAGCCGTCTTTTGGCAAGTAGTGAGGAAGCTTAACTCGCTGTTGGTAGCTTCCTCACTACTTGCACTAATCAATCCGTAGAAGCTTTTGAATGTTCGGTCTACTACCTTGAGTGTCTGTTGAGCAATATCAGTGTTCAGCAACTGGTAGTTCTCGTTAACCTTACACTGGTGGTAGTTGGACTCGTAGCGCAGGTGCTTGCGTTCCTCAAAGAAGTATTGTCGAACTGTGTAAAGCCCAAGGTTGTAGAGGTTCTTACTCAGTCGGCACAATTCCTTGAGAGCCAAAAACTCGGACTTATTGAGTTCTCGCACTTGGTTCTTCTGGGCCAGGTACATAACCATCTTTTCGCTACTGTGATAAGTATACAGCGAAATGGCAGGATGAATCCTGCCTATCCGTTTTCCTCCCTGGTCTAAAGACGCAGGGTTTCCAACGAGGATTGTCTATGAAAACCTCATTACCCTTTAGCCGCTGTTCTCGGCAACCATAAAAATTAACAAATAAATTAGTCGTGAATCGTGCCGTCGGGCATCGTTGTACCCTTAAGATATACTCCGCTCAGATTAACTTTTGTAAGGTTGGCTCCCAACAGGTTTGCTCCGCTTAAGTCTGACGCACTTAAAATCGCTTCAGTCAAGTCTGCCCTAATTAGACTCGCCCCCATTAAGTCAGCTCCGCTAAGGTCTACTTTGCTCAAGTTCGCGCCAATTAAATCGCATTCTGTGAGCACCGCCCTACGCAAGTTTACTCCGTAAAGATTTACTCCGTGCAAGTCTGCACGGCTGAGTGTTGCGCGAGATATGTTGGCTCCAATTAAAGTTGCTTGGATCAGAGAAGCTCCGCTCAAGTCTGCTTTGCTGAGATTTGCTCCCATCAACTCAGCTCGATTCAGGTTAGCTTCAAGTAAAAGTGCTTCTGTGAGGTCGGCTCCACCTAAGTCTGCTTTGCTCAAATTAATCTTGCACAAATTGGCTTTGCCAAAGTTGACTCTGTTAAGTTTGGCTTTGCTGAGATTGGCTCCAATCAGGTCGGCTTCATACAGGTTGGCTCCAATCAATTCTGCTTCGTAGAGGTAGACCTCGTGCAGGTAGACCCCGCTAAAATTTCTTTCTCCTATTGCGTATAGCTTGAGCAGTTCGTCAACGTTCATTGTGGCTTCTCTACACCTTTTAAATGAAGAATACTGTCAGCCAACTGGTTGCACCGGATGTTCTGCTATTTTAGATTCTGAAATATTCACACCCAGCCTGAAACTTCCCTCAATCTGCAAGCTTTGAGTATAAATTAGATCGTTTGGTGAGGGTGAAGGACAAAGCTGCATTCTCTTTTCCCTTTGGTTAAAAATTTATCTTTAAAAATTTTAACAACAAGTTCGATCGCACTTCCTAACTAAATCCCAAAGATTCTACGTGGAAACTCCGATCCAACCCATAACTTTTTATGGGTAGTTGAGCTTACTGAGTAGCAATGTGACCAGGATCACAAAAAAATGCTAGTAGGATCACATAGGAACTCCGCTTTCGATCACAGCAGGCGGGCAAAAATAGCCGATACTTATACTGTAATGCTGAGAAATTGACAATGCCACCCTCGTCGTGTTTTACTCAATTGGCGATAAAGCCAGTAGTTTCACGGATACTTGCCCGCTTGCTGTGAAAGTCGGTTGCAACGTCACTCGGCGCTACCCGCTCCGGGTAATGAGAGTGCTGATGTATCAATATTTCTCGCACAGCGAAAGCCAGAAATGCACTTCGGGGACTAGGGGAATGTCTGTATAAAAATGCGATCGCTGGTGTACAGACATTCGCCTGTTTGCTAGCACCTAATGACTAAAAAGCGCCCATACGTTCGCACAAATTACCAAGAGATACCAGGAAAACCATGATAGATGTTTAACAATAAAAGAATAAATGGTATTCCTTAAGAGTCACCTATTGCCGCTAATCTTAGAGTCGATCGGTTAACGGCTATCAGTATTAGCAATGACGCTTGTCCATCAAATACAAAACTGACCCAGAAACCGGGTGTTTTACCCAAAAAAATCGTTGCAACCTTGCTCTAGGTTAAAATAATCAGGTTTCTGAGCATCTGAGTGCATCCAGGAAGGAAAAAGTTGAATGAGAACGATCGCTTTTGTATTGCTTCAGGGCAAACAAAAGGTCAGCATTTAGGATAGGAGCAGCTTTTGCTCCCTTGTCAAACAAAGGTATTGTAGAACGCGAATCGTGAGGTAATTGATATGGCTGGAGTATGTAAACTTAGCATCACAGAGACAAGTGAAGAACTAAAAAACCTGTTAACTGAACAAAAAACGGCAAGCGGCTTTCAAAAAATTCAAGCACTTTACCTGTTCAAAATTTGTCATGTTAAGACAGTTAAAGAATTGGCAATGACCATCGGGGTAAATCGAATTACAGTGCAGCGGTGGCTCAGAAAGTACCGAGCTGACGGACTCGAAGGACTCCTCGAAACAAAGCACAGCGGCGGCCGTAAGCCGGCCATTCCTCCTGTGGCCCGCGCTAGTTTGGCAATGCGCCTCAGCGACCCCCAGGAAGGCTTTAAAAGCTATGGAGAGATTCAAGAGTGGTTGCAGCAGGAATACAGCATTGAGGCTTCCTATAAAGCGGTTTATGCAACAGTCAGATATCACCTAAAAGCCAAGCTGACGAAAGTCTAGACTGTTCATACACGTCGAATTAAGGAGCGCGAATTAAATAACTTACAATTTTAATTGTTATTGTGGGATGGGCGTCCCGCCCGTCCTTTTTGGACGGGC